>JAFZIX010000015.1 GCA_017554135.1 Bacteroidales bacterium
ATGGGTGGCAGAATTCAAGGCTGCAACTGCTTCTGGATCCTCCTTGTTGATTTGAACGCTCTCTAGAATCTGGAGTGAAGTGCTGCCGTCCGCTTCACGGATGACGAAAGGCCCGCCGCCGGGTTCGCCAAGATTCTTGACCATGCCGCAGACACGCACTGGACGATTCAACTTGGCGCGGACGAATTCAACAAGCCCGTTATCCGGAATCGCAGGAATCTCCACGCAAAGATCGTTCTTCAGGAACGGGAGTATCTCCTTCTTGACCAGCACCAGGGCCTCATCGGCGGATGCCTTGTCCAGAGCCTTCAGGAAGTCGAAAATAGTGTCTCTCAGCATCAATGCGCGTCCCATCAGGACCTTCTTGTTACGGGCGGTAATGGGAAGATACTTTTCAACTGCGACATTATCGATATTCTTTATGGAAACAAGTTCCTCCTCTACTTCGTTCAGGTTGTAAATCAAGGCACCGTGACCTGCAGGGCGCCTTAGCACAGTGCCGTCATCGCAAAGGAAGGGCTCATTGTCCGGTGTGACGGCAATAGTGTCTGTTTCCTTAGACTGATATGTAAAACGGATATTATACCTTACGCCATAGCGCTTCTCATACTTATCTTTTATCTCAGCAAGAGCATTTTCGAACAGCTCCCGGTGCTCGGGAGAGATGGTGACGGTAAGGTTTACGCTGCCATCGGCATTGCGCATATACTCCTGACCTTCAACAAGATGCTCTGCGAGGGCGGTGCGTACCTCACTGGCATAACGATGGAATTTCAGCACTCCCTTCGGCTTTGAACCATATCCCAGACCCGGCTCCTTGAGAAGAGCGGCGGCGGTATGGCGGCAGTCATCGTCACACGCAGAAGAAGGATGACCGAACAGGCCCTCATCATAGAATGCGAACTTCTCAATATTATCCGTAAGTTTACGGACGGCATCATTGGGTTCTTCCAAACCTCCGAAAATGTCTTTGAACATACGGGAGGCGGCACCGGATGCAGGCACGAATTTCACCTTGCCGTCCACCTTGGCCTTTGCAAGATATTCTATGCTCTTCTCTTCCTCTTCTGAAGTCAGGACCGCAATACCTCTCGATGGTGTTGCGGGAGCATCGATTCTCATCCAGGGAAACCCTTCACGGAAATACTTAAGTTGCTGTTCAGTAGTCATATTATGTGTATTGGTTATTATCAAATGAAGAACTCGCGCCTATAGCGGTAGTTCTGCCTCAGTTCATCGAATTTCTCGGGATTCACCCGAAACATGAAATCATCCGTAAAAATCGGATAGTTATACTGGAATACGGATGTAATCTGCCCCTGATTCAGCCCCGTAAGATCCAGTCGCACAGCCTCAAGTTCTTCCAGTTCAGTTGAAGGAAAGAATTCATATAGCGGCTCCAACTTGAAGAAACGGGCGACGGAACGCACGGCAAAAGCGGTTGCGCGCTGCTTTCCCTGGTATGAATAACCTGAAATATGAGGAGTCGCAATCGTAGCCTTCGCTATCAATTCCCTGTCCACATAAGGTTCGTTGTTCCAGGTGTCGATAATCACGGGACCGAGTTTGGAAAAGGCGCATTTCAGGGCATTGTCATCAACGATCTCGCCACGTGCGGTATTGATGAAGAATGCACCGAATTTCATCTTGTTGAAGAATTTGTCATTCGCCATCAGATGAGTATCGGGATTCAGGGGAACACTCAGGGAAACGACATCCGAATTCTCAAGCAGATAGTCCAACGGAACGAACTGGGCATCCCCTTCCTGTTCAGCCCGGGGCGGATCGCAGAGCAGCACGGTCATCCCAAGGTGGCGTGCCATCTGCTCGATTCTGGAGCCCACGTTGCCTACACCAATGATACCGAAGGTTGCTCCTGTCAAAGGGATACGTTCACGGCTGGCCGCTCCATATAGAGCCGAGAAAACATAGTTCATAACCCCTCCGGCATTGCACCCTGCGGCATTCTGAATGAAAATACCATTCTCATCGCAGTAAGGAAGGTCGATATGGTCCGTACCTATGGCTGCGGTCGAGATAATCTTGACGGAAGTGCCGGCCAGAAGGGCCTCGTTGCAACGTGTACGTGTACGGATTATCAGTGCATCAGCGTCAAACAAGTCTTCGCGAACGATATCCCAACCATCTTTATAGACAGTTTCCGCATATGGTTCAAATACCCCCTTGATAAACGGTATAGCCTGATCTATTACGAATTTCATTTCAGAATCAATTCTTTAACCGGTCCTTCGGAAATCTGGCCTATATACAAATCATCATTGGCAAGCACGGCATTCAACTTGTTCCGAAGAGTATCCTTCTGCATGGCCAACTGGCTGCATATCACGGAAGATGAGAGAGTTATGTAGAGTTTGCCATCCCTGAAGAAACGCTTGATCGTATAGGGAGCCGCGCCGGAAACACTGTCCCAAGCCGCAAAGATCCTATAACTATTATGTGTTCCGCTGGCCTTGCCTTCCACCAGCATCTCTTTCAAGACTTCAACAAGGGGCTGGGCGCTCTTTC
>JAFZIX010000201.1 GCA_017554135.1 Bacteroidales bacterium
AAAACCGCTGTGCAGGTACATGTACGGCGGCTTTTCTTTTTTAACAAACCTTACGACCTTGCATAGATTTGCATCGGCGAAAGCTTTCAAGTATCTTTGCAAAAAAACAGAAAACCTTATGAAGGATTTTCAATTACTGATATACAGCACCCCCACAGAAGACATCAAAGTTGATGTCGTTCTCAAGGATGAAGATATATGGGCCAGCCAGAAGGCGATGGCGGCTCTGTTCGGTGTTCAAATCCCAGACATTAGCAAGCACATTAATAACATTTTCGAGTCGGGAGAATTGGACTCGTCTACGACTGTTTCCAAAATGGAAACTGTCGTTCAGAGGGGCTTCAGAGGCCAAGTTCCGGACCAGATAACGCTCTACAGCCTGGATATGATTATCGCTGTTGGCTACCGCGTCTCATCGGCCAGAGCAACGAGTACCGCTGCTCTATTTGCGCCTAACTAGTTGATTTAAAACTCATTTCAGAAGTTTTCTGTTACTTTCTTCTCCTTCCAGCACGGACATCTGCTGAATTGCGATAGCATTAAGCCTGCAGAGCCTTTCAGGCTGAGGAAGTCCGTCATTGATTAATATTGCATTGAGGCTTTCCATGTTAGAAAGGCAGATGAGCTGGTTGATGGTAGCGTAGTCGCGGATATTTCCCTTGAGTTCCGGGTTGGCATCTCGCCATTCTTTCGCTGTCATGCCGAATAAAGCTACATTGAGAACGTCGGCTTCGTTGGCGTAGATAAAAGATATCTGCTTCTCTGAAACCTCGGGAGGAATCAAGTTCTGTTTGATCGCATCGGTATGGATACGGTAGTTCACTTTAGAGAGTTCGCGCTTTGCCGTCCATCCAATGAGCTTCTGCTCCTCTTCCTTAAGCCGCTGGAATTCACGGATAAGATAGACCTTGAATTCCGGGCTAATCCACATCGCGAACTCGAAAGCAATGTCTTTGTGAGCATATGTGCCGCCATAACGCCCGGCTTTGGAAACTATGCCGACGGCGTGGGTTTTCTCCGTCCATTCTTTAGCGCTTAGGCGGAAATTGTTGAGCCCCGCCTTACTTTTAATTATGTCGAATTCGGCAGAATTAAACTCAGGATTGAAAACCTTCTCCCATGTTCCTAGAAACTCAACGGTGTTCCTGTTACGCAGCCAATTATGGAAAAAGAACTCACCGTCTTTGGAACGCATCATATCAGTAAGGCTAATATAGTCCTCACTTCCGAACTGCATCGTCCCAGCACGCCGCCAGGACGGGATTTCCGGGTTTTTGGTCTTCCCGGAGTGCTGGTTTCCCTAGCCGGCGCGGGGCGTATATCGCGCCGGCGTGACACCTCTACAGGTGCCGCTGGTAGTCCATGCATTCGTGAAGAATGCGGATTACCTGGATGGTGCCATCGGGGTGCCGGGTGTAGAAAACGAAATGATGACCGACTTTAAAACCCAGCAAACCGGGCTTGATAACGTCATATTTTTTCTCAAGGAAATCGGGGAGATTGTCCAGATTCTGAATACCCGTATAGATGTGTCGATAATAAGCAACAGCCTGCTCTTCTGACCAAGTTTCTACTGTGTAGTCCCAAATACTGTCCACATCGGCAATGGCCTTTCTGGATACTCGAATCTTAGCCATTGCTCTTCCGTTTTGCCTTCAACTCCTCCAAGTGGGACTCGAAGTCAAAGTCTTCGACATACCCGCTTGCTTCACCTTCCTCAATGGCAGCACGGAGAGCAGCTATCTTTTGTTCATCCTCCTCAAGTCTTCTAAGCCCGGCACGAATCACCTCACTGGCATTCGTGTAACGGCCACCAAGAACACTAGCCTGGATAAATGCGTCAAAATGAGGTCCTAATGCAACAGTAGTTGTTTTCATTTCTGTCAATGTTTACGACAAATATAAGAAATATTCTTATGTCGCACAACTATTATTCACTCCACGACTTTGTGGACCAGCCCAACTTGATAGACAAATCTTCAATATCCACCAAGAATATATGGCACTCAATGAGGGAGTTGTTGGATTTGAAGTTCAAAATACATACTTTTGTCTGGACATAGTAAAGTTCAGAATATGGATATTCATGTATTGCTTCCGGATTACGTGATGCCGTGGATGACAGATCCACGTACGTGGATGGTTTTGCTCATCGTAGGAATTGTAGCGGCAATCCTCATGTGGTATCGTAATTACTGGGTCAATGCAATAGGAATAGTATTGAATATTGCATTGATTGCAGCTTTGGGATGGTATGTTTGTGCAATGGGCTACTGGGAGGGCAGCTGGTTCCTTGCCCGGACTCCGGAGCAACCCTTATGGAATTGGATTCTGAAAGTAGCCCTCGTGATTCTGTATCCAGCCATTTCCCTGATCTTCCGTCCCGGCCCTCATGGAAAGAATGTACATCCGGACAGCACCAAGTTGCGCTGGGGCCAGTTTAATTTTCTTGTCATCATCATTTGCCTGTCGTACCTCGCCAGTATTCTGATGATGCATTTCTGGGAACGCAACGTCTGGAGCATCGTGGCTTTTGCGGCACTTCCCATTCTCTATATGCTTGTTCTTCTGGGGAAAGCCCACGTGAACTTCTCTTCACTATTCACGTGTATTCCTGCAAGCATCGTTGCTTCGCTGACCCTTGTCGGGGTCATGAAACAATCCATTGCCGTGTCGGCGATCTTTGCCTACATTATTTATGGAATCGTTTTGGTTGCTGTTATCGCCGCCTTTGCCAAGATTGGCAGTGCGCTCGGTCTTGATAAGGAAACCAAGACCATTGGTACGTCTTCTTCTGGAGGAACAAATACCTCTTTTGACGTGCGGGAATACGGCAGAGCGCTGGAATTCATCCGGAAAAACGGATGGTAGTAATCGTCAGTAAATGCGCAGGTGATGGAAATGAAGTGTGTCACCCAACTCAATGATACCGGCACCCTGACCATCGTCTTCATGGTACAATAAAATAGATTGGCCGATGTGGTACGCATCATAGGGTTTTCCCAAGTTGACAATTCGCTTTAGTCCATCGGTGGTTACCTGTGCAATCCACGATGTTTCAGGATCAGTAACAATTTGATACAGGGATTCCTTTGCAAGGAAAGAAGCATTGAAAATTGTATCGGAAGGCGGATACGGTGATCCCTCGCATCCATACCAACCGTCATCTCCCTCTCCAAAGGCATAGATGTTTCCTATTAGCTTCATCTCACCAAGATGCGACCGGAGGGACCTCGGCATCATACCGGAAGGCTCGGCCAACGCTGCCTCATAAGAGGACAGACTATCACACAGGAAACCTACTTTTGGATCAGCTAGACCACGGAAGCGTTCAGAATCCGTAAAGTAAAAATATCCATTGAACCGAAGAACCTGGCCCGTAGCAACCGGAAAGAAATACTGCTCTCCCGTCCGTTTATCCATGAACCAAGTGTGGTATGGTGAGTATCTCATCTTCTTGCAATAGACACGGTAGTCTTCATCCTCATAAACAACGTTCATTTCAGAAGACACATCTTCCCAGGTCTCCCTTCCGGGCACGAAACGCCACATGGTATCGCACCATTCGGGATACTTCATATAAATCGCCCCGTTCCTTGTCTTAAAACTCCAAGAAAGATGATTTTTGTTAGGGAAATCAATAATATGAGTTTGACCCGTTTTTGAGTTTGCCCGAAGCAGATATCTCTGACCTTCTTGTATAAAAGCACACAAGTATCCACCATCCAAAGGCAACGCAAACCGGAGACGTAACGATTTATCCGTACTTATCACTTTGCTGACATCTACGTTCAGCGTATCGTAGATGAGGGTAAAACCCTCTTGCTGAATTACACGAGGTCGACTCTGACCGCAAGCAATCAGAAGGAGCAGTAGAGCCTGAAAGATGATGATTTGTAAAGACTTCATAAAGAATAGACTTGCAATAATCGCACCTAGTATTTTGGAATCCAATCCACAGTGGCACGCGGACACGAAAAGGGGGTGTCTGGTGTCCGGGCGAGAGGGAGAAGGAATTTTTCGTATATTTGCGACAATTATTTCCAAGACAACCTGAAAACGATTTTATAAAATGAAAAAAACATTCCTGATTCTTCTTGCGCTGGGTATTCTGATGAGCACGGCGGATCTCCGGGCTCAGGCGTTCGTGCATGAGCAGTCCAAGGCATCGGATTATGAGTGGCCCACGGACCCGGCCGTCCTGGCAAAGCTGGACAACTGGCAGGACTGCAAGTTCGGCGTCCTGTTTCACTGGGGCCTTTACTCCGTTCCCGGCATCGTAGAGTCCTGGGCCCTGTGCTCGGAAGATCACGAGTGGAACAAGCGCCCCGGCGAAATGGCCTACGACCAGTGGAAGAACTGGTACTGGGATCTTAAGCGGGTATTCAATCCCGTCCTCTTCGACCCGGACGGTTGGGCCGATATCATGAAAGAGGCCGGCATGAAGTATATGATCTTTACTTCCAAGCACCATGACGGTTTCTGCATGTTCGACACCCAGTACACGGACTTCTCCATTGCCCAATGGGCTTTCAAGGACAATCCCCGACGGGATGTGGCCCGCTACGTGTGGGACAGTTTCCGGAAGAAGGGCTTCATGCTGGGCTGCTATTTCTCCAAGCCCGACTGGCACAGCGAATGGTTCTGGAACCCATACTTCGCCACCCCCAACCGTCACCCCAATTACAAGAAGGAGCGCTATCCCGAGTGGTGGCAAAACTTCGAGCATTACGTCCACAACCAGGTAACGGAGCTGATGACCGGCTACGGCCCGTTGGACATCCTCTGGCTGGACGGCGGATGGGTGAAGGGCCCGGATATCCACCTGGACGAACTTCTGGCCAAGGTCCGGGAAGCCCAGCCCGGCCTGATCGCGGTGGACCGCACCGCCCGTGGCAGGAACGAGAACTACCAGACTCCCGAGCAGAAGATCCCCGCCACGCAGCTGGATTACCCCTGGGAGAGCTGCGTCACGCTTACCAAGAACTGGGGATGGGACCCGCATCCCGAGTATAAATCGGCCCGGGCCGTCATTGACCTGCTGGCCGAGGTCACCGCGAAGGGCGGCTCCCTGCTGCTGGGCGTCGGTCCCAGGCCGGACGGTCTCATAGAAGAGGAGGCGACCCGCCGCCTGAAGGAAGTGGGAGAATGGCTGGGCCGATGCGGCAAGGCCATCTATTCCACCCGCATCACCCCGAACTACAACGAGGGCAACATCTGGTTCACGGCCGATAAGGACGGAAAGACCATCTACGCCATCTATGCGCTGCCGGAAGGTGAAGACCTGCCCGCAACCCTCGAATGGACCGGCAACATCCCCCAGGGGACCGTCACCATCCTGAACAACGGGAAGAAGGCCACCTGCTCGGTCAAGAACGGCAAAGTCACCATCTCCCTGAAAGGAAAGCTGAAGAACGAGCCCGTCGCTCTCGCGTTCCCGAATAGGTAGGCCTGGCACTTAACATCCTTATACACAACGCATTAGCACAGCAGACGGGTATCATTTCCGCACCCGTCCGCTGTGCTAACCGTTTGAATACGCGCACCTTAAGCGCCACGGAAAAGGAACGCTGCCAGGGCCCGATTTCGTGTACATACACTGTGGTGAAGAGAATTGTTTTATAGAAAATTGTTATATTTGTGGGAAAATTCTAACTATTACCACAAATGCAGGAACAAGAAGGCAAATACATCTTCGGTGTAGTGAAGGTGGGAGACAAGGGACAGATCGTGATCCCCAAGGATGCCCGCAAGATTTATGACATCAAACCGGGAGACGCGCTGCTCATGCTGGGAGACCAGAAAGGCATCGCCCTCCTCAAGACGGAAATATTCCAAAGTGCCATTGACCAGGCCATGGAGGGGCTTACCAAATGAGAAAGCACTGGCTGGATAATCTGCGCTGGGTGACCGTTCTCCTGGTGCTGTTTTACCACGTTATCTACTTCTATAACAACAAAGGGGTGTTTGGCGGGATCGGCGGTTTCGGACCGTATCCCGAGTATCCGCAGTATCAGGATGTAGTCATGTACATCGTGTATCCGTGGTTCATGCCGCTGCTGTTCCTGCTGGCGGGCGTGAGTGCGCGGTACGCGCTGGAAAAGTACGACGCCAGGACCTGGTTCAAGGCCCGCACCCGGAAACTGCTGGTGCCCGCTACCATCGGCCTGTTCGTATTCCAGTGGATGGTGGGATACTACAATACCCTCGTGGCGGGCCGGGAAGGGGTGTTCGAAGGAGTGCCTGGCGTTGCGAAATATGTGATGATGGCCATCTCCGGCATCGGCCCGCTGTGGTTCATCCAGGATCTGTGGCTCTTTTCCCTGATTCTTCTGCTGGTGCGCAAACTGGACGGGAAGAATAAACTGTATGAGGCTTGCGGCAGGTTCTTTGGCGGGAAGAACGGGATGTTCTGGACCATCCTGCTGGGCGTGCTCTTCTGGGCGGCCGAGCAGCTGATCATCCAGCAACCTCGGCCGGAGTCGGCGGACGGGCTGTACAACCTGTACAAGCCTATGTTCTATTTTGTTCCGTTCCTGACGGGCTACTTTATCTTTGCGCGTGACGAGGTGCAGGAGCAGTTGGGCCGATGCTGGATGCCGCTGCTCTTCTGTGCGGTGGTGGCCGGCGCTGTGCTCATCGGCACTACCTTCGGGCAGGACAACACCTCGCCGCAGTACCTGAG
>JAFZIX010000202.1 GCA_017554135.1 Bacteroidales bacterium
CGTGCTGGTGGATGGCGTGGTAGGATCCCTGGAAAGGGTGAACCCTAACGACGTGGAGAGCATTTCCGTGCTGAAGGACGCATCCTCCGCCGCCGTCTACGGAGCCAAGGCTGCGTTCGGCGTCGTGCTGGTGACCACCAAATCCGGCGGCGACAGCGAGGGCAAGGCCAAGGTGAGCTACAGCGGCCGCTGGGGTATCTCCGCTCCCACCACCTCTACGGACTGGGAAACGAGGGGATATGACACCGTTTACATCATCAACAAGTTCATGAAGGCATTCAACGGCCAGCAGCAGATTTTCTATAACGATGATGACATGGCCGAACTCTGGGCCCGCCGCGACGACGTGGTGGAGAACCCCGCAAGGCCCTGGATTGTGCTGGACTCCTCCAAGGGGTACAGGTACTATGCCAACACGGACTGGTGGCATTATTTCTTCAATGACGAAAAGCCTACCGAGAACCACAACATATCGTTCCGCGGCGGCACCAAGAACGTAAAGTACTTCCTCTCCGGCAACTTCAACCGCGAGCAGGGTATCTTCCGCCAGAATCCTGATGTGTACAAGAAGTATCATCTCCGTTCACGCATCTCCTTCGACGTGAACTCATGGTTGAATGTAAGCAACAACACTGCTTTCTACACTTCCACCTACACCTATCCCGGCCTTGCGGATATAGATGATACCTTCTACAAGTGCACGGCAAGTTTCTTCTCATACTTGACTCCGACCACACCGGAAGGAACCTATCTCTATAAGACAGAGACTGGCGGCGGCGGACAGGCCATCCTCGGAAATCTGGCCAATCCGGGTTTCGTGAACAAGAGCCGCACAACCAATCTGACCAATACTGCCGAAGTGACCATCAAGCCCGTGAAGCAGTTGGAGATAAAGGGAAACTACAGTTATTCTTATAACACCTCCGCTTCCCTGAACCGTTCCGTAAACGGTGTGTTTGCGGATACCGTTCCTTTGAAGACGGTGACTCTTACCACCGGTGACAATGAAGACAAATTGTCCGAGCAGGCGCAGACGGTGGATATGCATTCCGCGAACGTTTACGCAACTTATACCGATACTTTCGCCGATGCCCATAACCTGAAAGTGATGGCCGGCGGACAGTATGAGTCTTACTATCACAAAAAACTCTCTGCTATCGGTTACGACCTTTTGTCCCAGGAATTGAACGACCAGAACCTGGTAAGCGCCGACGAAGCGGGCAACAAGAGGACTGAAACCGCCGGCGGCCAGAGCGAATATGCGCTGCTTGGCTTCTTCGGCCGTATCAACTACGACTACAAGGGCAAGTACCTCCTGGAACTCAGCGGCCGCTACGACGGCACATCCCGTTTCCCGAGGGGCCAGCGCTATGGCTTCTTCCCTTCAGGTTCCCTGGGATGGAGAATCTCTGAAGAAGAGTTCTTCTCCCCGCTCAAGGGCTGGTGGAACGATCTCAAGTTCCGTCTCTCCTATGGTAGCCTCGGCAATCAGCAGGTCGGTTACTACGATTATATCCGTTCGGTTTCCCTCAGCACCCAGAGCTACCTGTTCGGCGGTGACAAGTCTGGTACTGCCACTTTCGGAAACCCCGTGGCATCTAACCTTACATGGGAGACCGTGCAGCAGAAGAACGTCGGTGTGGATATGGCCTTCCTCGACAACAAGATCACCTTCACGGGTGAGGCTTACATCCGCGACACCAGGAACATGCTGACCACCGGCAAGGCCCTGCCTTCCGTCTATGGCGCATCTGCCCCCAAGACCAACAACGCAGATCTCCAGACCAAGGGTTATGAACTTTCGCTTACCTACAGGAACCATTTCACCCTCCTTGGCAAGGCATTCGAGTACAACATCACCGGAACGTTCAACGACTTCGTGGGTTATATCACCAAGTTCGACAAACCCACCAAGAACCTTTCCACTTACTATGAAGGCATGCGCTACGGGGAGATCTGGGGATACACCACCGACGGCTTCTTCGCATCCGATGCAGAAGCGGCGGCATATCCCGTGGACCAGTCTCCGATCAACAGCATCATATACAGTTCTACCGGTGGAGATCTGGGCCTCAAGGCAGGTGACCTGAAATATGTCGATCTCGATGGAGACGGCGTGATGGGCCCCGGCGCGGAAACGGTCGATAATCCCGGAGACCGCAAGATCATAGGTAATTCCCAGCCCCGTTACCAGTACGGACTTACTCTCGGGTTCAACTGGAACGGAATCGACTTCTCGATGTTCCTGCAGGGCGTAGGCCATCAGGACTGGTATCCCAGCATCGATGCAAGGCAGTTCTGGGGACCTTACGCACGTCCTTTCTCTTCCTGGGTCCAGAAAGATTTCCTGGACAGGTGCTGGAGCGAGGATAACCCCGATGCATACTTCCCCCGTCCCCGCGCATATATAGCCGGTGTCGGCACCAACAGGGCACTTACCACGGTCAACGACCGCTATCTTCAGAACATAGGCTATTGCCGTCTGAAGAACCTCACCGTCGGCTACACCCTTCCGGAGAAACTGACCAAGAGGGTAGAAATCGAATCCGTGCGTATTTACTTCTCCGGCGAGAATCTCGCTTATTATTCTCCCGGCTTCCACTGCGATTATATAGACCCTGAACAGGCCTCCCATGTCGGTAAAAGGGCTCCTATCTATCCTTGGCAGAAGTCTTATATGTTAGGTATTGATATTAACTTCTAAAGGACTGGAGATATGAAAACTATTAAATATATAATTGCAATATTAGGTGCTTCGCTATTACTCTCTTCTTGCGAAGATATGCTGGACCGCTTCCCGCAGGATAAACTCTCTCCTGAGACCTTCCTGTCCACTGAAACGGAGTTGCGCTCCTACACCAATGCTTTATACCCCCTGTTCCCCACCGGCTTTTTCAGCGACGGGCAGAGCGATGCAGTCATCGGCCGCAACCTCAGCGACGAGATGAGGGGCGCGCGCACCATCGCATCCGGCGAGAGCGATTGGTCCTGGACTTATCTGCGCAGGATCAATACATTCTTCGAATATGCAGGAAACTGCAAGGACGACAAACTCAGGAACGAGTATGTAGGCCTGGTGCGTTTCTTCCGTGCGTTCTTCTATTTCGAAAAAGTGAAGACATTCGGAGACGTGCCGTGGTACGACCATACCGTGGGCTCCGATGATCCGGACCTATACAAGGCCCGCGACAGCCGTGAGTTGGTGATGCAGAAGATGATCGAGGATATAGATTTCGCAATCAACAATCTCCCCTCGAATCACGACGACTACCGCGTGACCAAGTGGACCGCCCTGGCCTTCAAATCCCGCTTCTGCCTCTTTGAAGGTACTTTCCGCAAGTATCATGCGGGGGATGCCACCCTCCGGACTCTTCCGGCGGATGCGAAGCCTTACACCTGGTATCTCGAGCAGGCCGCCGATGCAGCCGACAAGTTCATCGCTTCCAGCGGCTATTCGCTTTACACCAAGGAAGGCCCAGATGCCAGTTATATCGGTTTGTTCACCAAATATAATATCTCCGAAGGCACCAACAGGGAAGTTATCCTTGCCAGGGATTACGAAGTTCAGTACAGCGTAACCCATTCTGCCAACTCGGATTACACCAGTGCAACTTTGGGCAAGAGGGGTATCACCCGCAAGATTATTGCCAGTTACCTCTGCAAGGATGGCAGCCGCTTCACCGACAAGGCCGGTTGGGAGACGATGAAGTTCGTGGATGAGGTCAAGGACCGCGATCCCCGCCTCGCCCAGAGCATCCGCACTCCCGGCTACTGCCGCCTCGGAACGGACACGAAGATTGCTCCCAACCTGAATCATTCCGTCACCGGATACGCCCCCATCAAGTATTTCATGGGTCCGGAGGATGATACCTACCAGCAGTCGTACTGCGATCTCATCCTCTTCCGCGCAGCAGAAGTTTACTTGAACTACGCTGAGGCGAAGGCGGAACTGGGCACTATCACCCAGGGAGATATCGACCGATCCATCAAGCCTATCCGCGACAGAGTCGGCATGCCCAACCTTGACCTGACTGTGGCCAATGCCAATCCGGATCCCTTCCTTACAAATGTGGTATGGGGCGGATTCACCAACTCTGTCCTGCTCAACAATCCCAATAAGGGCGTGATTCTGGAAATCCGTCGCGAAAGGGAGATAGAACTTCTCGGAGAAGGCTTCCGTTACTTCGATGTCATCCGCTGGGCCGAAGGCCATATCCTCGAGGCTCCGCTGCTGGGCATGTATTTCCCCGGCGCAGGCAATTACGATCTGGATGAGGATGGCACTGCGGACGTGACCCTGTACACCGGCTCTTCAGCCCCCGCAGGATCTGCTCCCAACACCTTCAAGATCGGCAGCGAACTGATCCTTTCCAACGGAGAGAGCGGGTGCGTGGATACCCACAGGGATTCCCGTCCGGGATGGACCTGGAACGATGAAAGGGATTACTACTATCCTATCCCGGTCAAGGAACGTTCCCTCACCGGCGGTGTGCTTACACAGAACCCCGGATGGAATGACGGTCTCACATTTTAGATATTAATCAACTAATAATCATAACGTTATGAAAAAAAATGTTTTACTCGCTTCAGTTTTGCTTCCTTGCCTTATTGCAGTTTCCTGCGATAAGGAAAAGGGAAAGGATGAAGTCAAACCTGCCCAGTTGGGCATTGAAATCCAAGACGCAAAGGAAATCTATGAGGTTCCCAAGAATCAGGCTACTACTCTCAATCTTGCGGTAGTCGCAGATCCTACTTCTGCCGAGGCTTACACTATCACCGTCGGTGCAAATCCCGGTCTCGTAAGCACTTACAACACTGCACACGGGACTTCTTATGAGATGCTCCCTTCCAATGCCTATGCTTTCGCTTCCACTTCGGTCATGCTTCCTCGCTATAGCGCCAAGTCCACCAGCATAGAACTCAGGCTCAAGGGCGAAGGCTGCGAGATTGACAAGACCTACCTGCTGCCCGTGGTTATAGACGGAGTGCAGGGCGGAACCAATTTCAGCGCTCCTGAAGATAAGGCTGCATATATCCTGTTCAAGATGTTGAAGGCTGAGCAGACCGGTGCCGGAACGCAGGCTGATCCTTATGTTATTCCCGATCTCGAATCTTTCCTCAAGATCAACGACCTGCTCAAGGAAGAGCAGACCACCTATTTCAAACTGGGTGATGATATCGATTTCACTGGAGTGAAATTTACCGATGAAGCGCCTTGGGTGCCTATCAACACCGGAGAAGAGGACCTTGCAAAGGCAAGGGGACTGGTTCTGGATGGAGACGGACATTCCATCAAGGGCTTCACCGGTGGCGGCGCCCTGATTGCCTATCTCGTGGGCGGTGTGCAGAATCTCACCATCGAGAATGCGGATATTACTTGTCTCGACAAGAACCTGGGCGGTGTTCTGGCCGGTGCTGCCAACGATGCCTTCGTGAAAAACGTGACGGTTAAGAATTCCAAACTTGTCAGCGACTACAAACGAAACGGTGGATTAATCGGTTATGTCGTCAAAGGGACGGCGGAGAATTGCAATGTAGAATGCGAGGTGACCGGAAACGATCAGCAAGCCGGCGGACTTTTCGGTCGCTTTGAAGAAGGCTCAATTACGAATTGCTCCGCTTCTGGAAATGTGACTTGCGCCACGTACTATTCCGGAGGCCTTGTTGGGTTTGTCGTCAGCGCTACCATAAAAGACTGCCATGCCACCGGAAATGTTACTCATACTGCAGGAAACTATTCCCGCGCAGGCGGTCTGGTCGGCCAGATTACCGGCGACACCACGATAGAAAACTGCTATGCAACTGGTGCCGTTACCGGAACCGGCCATTATGGCGGCGGTCTGGTCGGTTTTATCGGATGCAATAAAGACGACAGCGACGCGTTTATACCTCAGACAACTACCATCAGCAAGTGCTATGCTACAGGTAATGTTACTCTGGCTACCACCAATAACTTTGCACACGCAGGTGGCCTTGTGGGCACCGTTAGCGACAAGGCTACATTAAATGTCAGCAATTGCTATGCTACGGGTATTATTACCGTCCGCCGTTACAGCAGCGGATTCGTCGGAACCGTGAGCAGCGCCGATGCAAGACTCACAGTCACCAACAGTTACACCACTTCCAACATCAACGGAATCGCCCTCACCACTCACTGTGGCCTGGCCTTGGGTAACAACTCCGCTGGCGCCGCAGGTGTTTCATACACCGGATTTGTGGCTTGGAATGAATCTCTCGATGATGCCCACAACAGGTTCTGCTATCCTGAAGAAAACAACATTGTCACAGCCGGCAACTATTTCGGTCACGATGAAACTGTTTCTGCGCAAGCAACCAAACTCGGTTGGGACACCACCATCTGGGATCTCAGCAAAGACCTTCCTACGTTGAAGTAAGTCGGTATTCTTTATGAATAGATTGATGTTAAAGTTTTTCTTGCTTCCTGTAATTGCCATTGCCGCGCACGCCTGTGGCGGCAATGGTACAGAAAGCAATGAGAACGTGCCGGAGCCATACATCGAAAGCATCACCTCCGATTATGACGGGAAAGCCGTGGCCGGGATGCCGGTAACATTGAACGGCCTGAATTTCAGCCCCGTCGCTTCGGATAACAAGGTGCTTTATGGCATAGGCCTTGACGCCGTTGCCATACCGGTCTCCGAGGCCACCGCGGACCACATTGTTTTCAAGGCTCCGACCGTGACTGCAACCCAACTCAAGATCAGGGTGTCTGTCAAGGGCAAGGAATCTAATACCGTGGTTCTGGAGTACACCACTCTCCCGGAACCCCCTGAACCGGAAGAGCCCTGGAGCGATGTGCCCACACTTGACTTTGCCAAACTGGGCGGCACTACCAAGACTATCGTAGAAGGTGTGGAATGGACCACTTTCCATGGCAAGTGGGAGGGACAGATACGCAATATCAATATTGTCCGTACTACTCTTAATGAGCACAACAAACTGGGAATCTACTTCAGTTACTACGATAGTACTTATCCTGACGAAATAAGTTCAATCGTCAAAGACGGAGAAGATCCCCGCGATCTCGACAAGAAGTGCATATATATGGATGCGGTTGCGGGAACCAACGGTCCGATGGCATGCTGCCACTTCGTGCGTATTGACGGCGAAATAAGGCGTACAGCCAAAGAGACGGATAATTACTTTACCGCCAACTGCGCCTTTACGATAGATGACGGAGTCGTCAACATTGTAAAGGTGAAAGATAACTATGCTGCCGGAAGACTGACCAACAAGACTGTGGGTTGTGCCGGACCTCTGCTGGTATGGGAAGGCAAGATCCAGGAATATCCTGAAGACAACACTGCAGACTTCCTGAAAACAACACACCCTCGCACAGCCTTCGGCATCTCCAAAGATGGAAAGACCGTGGTGCAGGTGGCCGTTGACGGCCGTTGGACCAATAGTGCATCTGCGGAAAGGGCTATTGGCATGTCTACTCCTCTCCTGTCCAAACTGATGCTGGGTCTCGGCTGCTACAAAGCCATGAATTTTGACGGCGGCGGCGGAACGGCGATGTGGGTTTATGGCGAAGGAAACGCCAGGAACATTGTAAACCATGTCTGCGAAAACCGCACCGATGATGAAGGCAACTGGGTATGGAACTGGAACGGTACCAAACTCCGTCCTACCGGAAATGCCGTTTATATCAAGAGTGACTTAAAGAAATAAATATGAAGAAATATTATCTTTCTCCCTTCGTGGAGAGTGTAAAGATGAATCCCATGAGCGTCTTGATGACTTCCCCCGGCGGAAGCCTCGACGATCTCGGAGAGACCCCCATTATTACTGATTCCATTGTGGATCAGGATGATTTTGGTGGATTGTTATTCTAATTGTTCTGCCTTATGAAAAAGTATTATTTTATTCTCGCGGCCATTGCCGCAATGCTTTCTGCAGTAGCCTGCAATAAAGAGCAGAATACTCCCGACAATTCCGAGCCTGTGGAAGGGCAGGAGGTAACCATCAAGGTTACTATCCCTGAAGATCTTTCCAAGGTGGCGCTTAATTATACCGGTTCAGCCCTTGCGCTGACCTGGTCTGCCGGCGATAAGATTACCGTTAAGGATCATAGCAATCCGAGCAACACTCAGGACTTCACCCTTGCTTCCGGCGAGGGCACCAAGATTGCCACATTCACCGGCACTGCGGTATCTGCTGCCAGTTATGATATCACTCTGACCAGCAACATGCCCAGCGGCGTGGGCGTTCTGGCCCAGACCCAGAGCGCGGATGCCAATACCGAGCATCTTGGATATGCAGCCACCCTTTCCGGAGTGAGCACATACGAGGATGTCACTTTCTCATCTGCATGGGCAAGTTCCAACGGCGGCACGCTGGCCCAGTCCGGCGCGCTTCACCTCCAGGCCACTCTTCCTGCGGGAGTTGCTGCCGTGGTTAATGGCGTTACCATGGTGGCGGATAAGAACATCTTCGGTGCAACCGGCACTATGAATGTTACTATCTCGACCCCCGCAGACACTGGTTCAGACGATGTCCTTGACGTCTATGCAACCATTCCTGCCGGCGGTGTCAGCATCCCTTCCGGCACCAACCTGCTGTTCAAGTTCAACACTACCGATGGCGACCACAGCGTTTACACCCGCCACTACCTGACCTCCTCCGTGCTCAACCTCGCAGGCGGCCAGCTGAACAAGATCTCCCTCACCTGCACCAATACCGACAAGTTCGCCGGAAAGGATGACGACGGCACCGCCGCCCACCCTTACCTGATTGCGGACAAGTACCAGATGCAGGCTATGAGCAGCCTCATGGCCGCTGGTGAAACCAAATATTTCAAGCTGGTGGATGACATTGACTTGGATGGTATAACCTGGACACCTCTGAATAAGGATGGAGGCTACGACGAAGCTATTAATCTGGATGGTAACGGCAAGACGATAAGCCATCTTTCGATGCCACTATTCTACACCTTCAATGGCAATGCATCCAATCTTACCATAGACGGAGCCACAATTTCTCAAAGCAAGGGCAATTATGGTATTTTTGGAAGGCAGGCGACTGTAGCCGATGGTGCTGTAACTAATATTACTGTTAAAAATAGCAGCCTTGCATCAGAAAACACTATTGTAGGTGCTCTTTTCGGAACTGTTTCCAAGAATATTGTTATTTCGGGTTGCGTTGCGGATAATGTTACATTAAGCGCAACTCAACAGGTCGGAGGACTAGTTGGGTTGATGCAATCGGGTTCAATTGATAATTGCTCTGCTTCCGGTTCGGCTACAGTTACAACATATTATGCTGGAGGTATGGTCGGACTGATAAATGGGTCTATTGCTGGTGATATCTCAATCAGTAATAGTCATTCCTCGGTTACCGTTACCCATACTACCGGTAATAACAGCCGAGTCGGTGGACTTATCGGCCAGATTGAGCGCACTGTTACTATTGAGAAGTGTTATGCAACGGGTAATGTTACTGGCACCGGGCATTATGGCGGCGGCCTGGTTGGAGTTATCAATACTGCTGACGGAACGGTAAACATCAGCAAATGTTATGCTACTGGAAACGTTGCCTTGAATACCGGAGGAAACTTCAGCCATGCCGGAGGCTTGCTTGGTAGGATTGATGCCGGCACCGTTAACATTTCCAATTGTTATTCTACGGGCTCTGTAACTATCCGCCGTTATAGTGGCGGCTTTGTTGGCACTAGCGGTGGAACATTGTCTATTACCAATAGTTACACGACTTCTGATATATCAGGTATTGTTCTTTCCTCCTATTGCGGATTGGTCCTTGGCAACAAGACGGCCGGCACAGTTACATGTACTGGTTTTGTCGCCTGGAACACCTGCGACAGACTGTTCTGCTATCCTGCAGAGGCTATATCAACAACGGGGAATTATTACGGTACTGGTGGTACCGTTTCTTCTCAGGCAACAGCTTTGGGTTGGAGCAGTTCCATCTGGGACCTCACCGGCAGCGTACCTACCTTGAAATAATCTATTTTAAAACCTAAACCCCATCAGCCGGCCCGCCAAATCCGGGCCGGCTTTTTCTATTAAAAGACTGTTTATGTAAAAGACTGTTTATGGCTAAAACAATCAATAGACTGCCGTACGAAGCTCCAAATACGTCAGCCGTTGAAATTGTAACGGAGCAGAGCATTGCCACAGGATCGGACAAATCCTCCGGCACCCTTGGCAATATGGGGGGCACAGGCATCTACGACGAAGAGTTCAATCCTATCCCTTAATGAGCACAATGATGAAAACAATTATCAATTCAGTTTTGTCAGCGGCGGCAATCCTTGCCCTTGTGCTCTCATGCGCCAGGGAGGAAAACGCTACGGCCGATAACGGCCTGACCACGCCCGTCACTATCAGTGCAACGATTGCTGATCTGACCACCAAAGTGACATTTGATCCCACATACGACGGAACTTATGGGAAGCCGCAGTCTATGGACCTTTCATGGGCCGATGGGGACAAACTCCGTATCTATAACCATGCCGACAGGAGCCAGTATACCGATTTCGATCTCGATCCTGCGTGCATAGGCCAGAAAACTGGAAACTTCTCCGGTTCGCTCGTAGCGGCTTCTTCCTGGGATGTCGAGATTATTAACGGAGCCCTCGATTGCGCCAGCCAGACCCAGCCTTCCGACGGCGTGACCACCGGCCTGAAGTATCTTGCCAGCGTGAGCGATACCGATGACGTGGCAGATCTCTACTTTACAGATTTCTCCAGCGTCCTTGCCATCACGGCCCAGATGCCCTCATCGGCCGTTGCAGCCAAGATCAAGTCTGTGGATGTTACCGCCAGTGCAAATATCTTCGACGGCGGGAATGCATTAAGTATCACTTTTGATTCTATCGGTGACGCCGATAGCGACGGAGTGCTTCACTTCTTCGCCACCCTCCCCCAGGGAGACCAGGCGATCGCGTCGGGAACCACCCTTCTGGTGAAGTTCAACGCCCCCGGCGAGACTCACGATGTCTACACCCGTTTCGTTACGCTGGGTGCCAGGACCTTCACTCACAATAAACTCAACACCATCAACATCAACGCCACCAACAGTGCATCCCATGCCAATGGCAGCACAGCCGGCATCGGAACGGAATCGAATCCCTATCTGATTGGCGACAAGTACCAGATGGATGCCATGCATGGTTTGATGGTCGCAGGGGAAACCAAGTACTTCAGGATGGTGGATGATGTGGATCTGAATGGTGTTGCCTGGGTGTCGCTGAACGACGCATCTTCTTCCCCAAAGAAAATCGATTTTGATGGAAACGGACATACAATTTCCAATCTCACCGTGGGAACGGCCAATAATTACCCGAGTTTCTTTGGCTATCTGGCCGGTAATGTGCGGAATGTCGTTTTCGATGGAGCATCCATTACCTGCGGCACCGCAAAAGCGCAAAGCGGTGGTGTTGTGGCCGGTTATCTGGGAGGCAGCGGCAATCAGGGTGATTGCAGTGGCGTGACAATACGCAATTCCACAGTGACATCCGGAGGAAGCGATGCTTACGTCGGAGGGCTTGCAGCCCGCGTCGGAAAGTCCGCCGAAGTCAGGAACTGCCATGTCATCAATACATCAGTTACTTCTAGCGGGGGCTATGTAGGAGGATTGTTGTCGTATATAGCCAGTAATCACACCCTTACGATATCGGACTGTTCTGCAGAAAACATTACCGTCACCGGCGGCGGCAGTTACTATGCGGGTGGACTTGTAGCCTGTATTATATCCAATAATCCCGTCACAATTTGCCGGAGCCATACCACCGGCACGGTAGCAAGAAGTGCTGGAAGCGTACGCCATTATGGAGGGCTTGTGGGTAGTGTCCAGAGCCCGGATGTCAGTATACGCAATTGCTATTCTACTTGCTCGGTAGCCGGATACCAGTGGAACGGCGGTCTGGTCGGTTCCTGGTGGTCTTCAAAAAATTATTCAGGTTATAGAGGAAGCATAGATCACTGCTTTGCATCCGGAAATATATCCGATGCGGGTAATTCCGGGAATGGCGGATTGGTTGGTTCGTTGGAAGTCCCCGGTATTACCGTCACCAACAGTATTGCCTGGAACAGCACAATTACCGCTAATCGCCGTGCCGCAGACAAATATAGCAGTGGAGCAGTCGTGGGGCGCACTCATCCGAACTCCAATCTGCAGAATAACTATCGCAAACCTGGTATGAGCATGACCGTATACTGGGCACCGGGCAGCAGTGATTTCGATCAGCCGAATTCCCAGAAGGTTGATACCACTTATTTCATCTGGAAGATAGGAGATGATTTGGTTGATGCTAATGGCGGCTACACATCCGCAACTGCATTGGGAACGCCTCTGGGCCTTTGGGCCTACCACGGCAAGCATCTCCCTAATTCTACCACGGTTACACCTGATGATAAACTGGGCTGGACATCCAATGTGTCCATTTCGGGCATTCCGGATTCGGAACCTGAAATGGCAGAATCTCCCGGCTATACCGGCGCCAATGTCTGGGGGCTGGGTACTACGGTAGATATCGTTGATGGCGTCCAGTGGACAAATTATCATGGAACATGGGGTGGTAAGATTCGTGAGATCAACATTATCACTACCACACTGAATGAACATAATAAGTTGAAGGTATACGAAAACTACGTAGATGACGGGAAGAAGTATCTTAACGAAAAATGCGAGTACGTTAATGCAGTGGCGGGAACCAACGGATCGATGACTTCTCAGTTTGTTCGTGTAAATGATGTTATCCGCCGGTCAGGGAATGATGCAAATAATGCCTGGGAGCATAATTGTGCACTGACAATTGATGGCGACGTGGTGAATATTGAGAAGGTGAATAACAATGCAGATGCATCCACGCTGCCGAATAATACTGTTTCGTGCGCCGGTCCGCTTCTGGTGTGGAAAGGCAACAAACTCACCGCATCAGACGAATGGCTGGCAGCCGACACGAACAAGTGGCTCACGGATGGCAATAATGCCGGAGGTCAGCCCCGTACCGCGATAGGTATCAATAAGGAGGGTACCAAGGTTATCCAGGTGACCGTCGACGGACGTTGGACCGGTGGCAGCGAAGATAAGACGGCCTATGGTATGGCCACGGACGAACTTGCCCAACTTATGCTGGAACTTGGCTGCTACAAGGCCATGAACCTCGATGGTGGCGGCGGATCTCAAATGTGGGTCTATGGTAAGGGTGATATACACAACATTGTGAATCATCCTCATGACACCTGGCCAACCTACGAAGACGGTTCTGGCTACTATTGGATCAAGAACGACGAAGTAGCCCGCCGAACCGCTTGCTGCGCTGTCTACATCCAAAGCGACTTGAAGTAATAGACTAAACCTAAACCATCAGCCGGCCCGCTCAACACGGGCCGGCTTTTTAAGGTTATGACCCCAGAACAACCCCCGGGCTGATATCCAGAATCTCTACCATCTTTCTGGCCTGTTTCAGGGTGGGCTCGCATTTGCCGGAAATAATCTCGCTTATCTTTGATGGGCTGATCTCGAGTTTTGCAGCCAAATCACGCTGGGATAGCCCGAGTTCGAACATCCTGAGTTTAAGTACATCAACAAGGGATGGCTTGGATATAGGGTAGTGAATATCCTCGTAATCCGCAACCAGATTGGACAGAAGAGCCAGTTCGACGCTGTTAATGTCATCTTCGGGAGTCTCGTTAGTCACTACCCGAAGCAACTCTTCGATGCGCTGCATTGCACACCGGTATTGAATCTCTGTTTCAATCTGTGTCATATATTTTTGATGTCTTTAATAACTTCATATTCTTTATGCGTCCCAATAAAACGGATATACACCATTTTAATCTTGAAAAGCACCAGAGTAATCAAGCGGTATTGATTCCCTTTAATGTTGAAAACCACTCGGTTGTTTCCCACACTGTCGGCTGAATTGAATGTTTGCTTTATCTGGGCAAAATTGTTCCAATCAGCATTCACAGTTTTCTCGTACCATTCTTCCAGAGCGGTTTCCGCATCCTGGTGCTTCTTGTAAAAAGCCACCAACGTCTTCTTTGCAATGATTCTCATCTCATTCACGGTTACAAATATAAAAAATAATTCTAAATATCATAAACTAATTCTAAATTTTAGAATCAATAATAATCGCCTTAAATAATAAAAAAGTGTTGGAAATCGCCAAAGATTTGCGGCAAACTTAAACATTAATATAAGTTTCTGCTGACGATTGTTTATTTTTAAAAGGTTAACTTAATGGCGCTTTGTGTGTTTGCCTTTTGCAAACTTACATTGTAAATGTAAAACCAGCCACATAAACCTTGAAAACGAGAACCTTCTATATATTGGCCATCTGCTTGCTTGCCGCATCCTGCGCCATGCCCGTATCCTCGCAATCAGTTTTTCTGGAAGCGGAGGCTTTTGACAATACCGGAGGATGGACGAATGATAATCAAAGTGTGGCGCAGGCGGGTTCGCCTTGTCTGATTGCGCATGGGTTGGGGGAGCCAGTGGCAGATGCCTCGACCAATTTTGAGCTTCCTTCGGCCGGGACATATCGTCTGTGGGTACATACCAGGGACTGGACGCGGCCATGGGGGCGCACGGAAAGCCCTGGGCGCTTTGAGGTGTTGGTGAACGGCAAGGCTGCGGATGCGGTCTTCGGCACGCAGTCTGCCGAGTGGGCATGGCAGGACGGAGGAACCGTGGATCTTCCCAAGGGTTCCAACAGCATAGCCCTTCATGACCTTACCGGTTTCGACGGACGTTGCGATGCTATTTATCTTACCAGAAATATATCTGCCGCCGCTCCGGAACTCACCCCTTCTTTTCGCCGCAAAGCCCTCGGCCTCAGCAGGCCGGAAAAGGCGGGGAAATATGATTTGGTGGTTGTAGGTGGCGGGATAGCAGGTATCTGCACAGCCATCACCGCCGCACGACTCGGCTGCACCGTGGCGCTGGTGCAGGACCGTCCCGTTCTGGGTGGCAACAACTCCTCGGAGGTGCGTGTGGGCCTTTCCGGCCTGATTTACCAGGATCCGTATCCAAAACTCGGCGCCCTTATGGATGAGATCGGGGGAGTGGGACATTGGACTCTGCGGGAAGCGGAAAAGGACCCTGAATCGCCAAGAAGCAAGCGGATAATGAAGGTTCTGGAGGAACATCCGGAGAAGAGAATCCATAACGCCGGACCCGCATCCAATTATGAAGATGACATGAAACTGAATGCGGTGCTTGCCGAGCCCAATCTGACCCTCTTCCTCGGTAAACAGGTTATTGCCGCAAAGACTCGGCATAAGAAGATAATTTCAGTCACGGCGAAAGACATTTCCACGGGCGAAGAAATCCTCATCAAAGGTAAGAATTTCGCGGACTGCACGGGTGATGCCAATTTAGGCTTTCTTGCTGGTGCGGACTGGGAGACGGACAGCCACACCATGGGAACATCCGTCCAGTGGTATGCCTCGGAAACGGACAGTCCCAAAGACTTCCCGGAGTGTCCATGGGCTATTGCGTTCAGCGACTCCACCTGCATCCCCATCATTCATGGCGAATGGGATTGGGAGACCGGTATCGGGCGTGATCAGGTGGCGGACATAGAGCATATACGGGATCATGGCCTGAGGGCGGTCTTAGGCAATTGGTCCTATTTGAAAAACAGCCCTTCCTTCCGGGAGGAGTTCGCAAACAGGCGGTTGGAATGGGTGGCCTGCATAGGTGGAAAGCGGGAATCGCGCCGGCTGCTTGGCGACGTGATTCTAGGGGAGCAGGACATCTTGGAGAATGTGCAGTACGAAGACGGCAGTTTCACGGCTACCTGGGGGATGGACCTGCATTATCCGAGACTTGAACCCGGATTGGAAGGCGAGGAGCCTTTCCGTGCAATCAGCAAGGTAAAACGCCACAAGGGCTACGCCGTTCCGTACCGGTGCCTCTATTCCAGGAATATAGATAACTTGTTTATGGCCGGACGCGATATCAGTGTGACGCATGCGGCGCTTGGCACCATCCGGGTGATGAGAACATGCGGTATGATGGGCGAGGTTGTCGGGATGGCCGCATCGATCTGCAATGGGCGCAAGTGCTCTCCACGGGATGTTTATCAAACCTATCTTGCTGAATTGAAGGATCTTATGAATGCGGGTGTGCCTGCCCGGTAACCTATATTTTTTTGATATGAAAACAAGAGTACTTTTCATTGCATTACTGGCCCTTTGCGCCGGCGTTTCCACGTCCGCCCAGGAAAACAGTTTCGTGCATAAAATGTCTGACGGATATGAATGGCCGACAGATTCCGCCGTCCTGGAGAAACTGGACGCCTGGCAGGATCTCAAATTCGGCGTTCTCCTGACCTGGGGTATTTACAGCGTGCCCGGAATAGTGGAGTCGTGGGCGCTATGCAGTGAAGACCATAGTTGGAACCGCCGTCCGGATGGTTCAAACTATGATGAATTCAAAAAATGGTACTGGGGGCTTTCTAAAGAGTTCAATCCGGTAGATTTCAACCCGGACCAGTGGGCTCAGGTCTTTAAGGATGCCGGCATGAAATATATGGTTTTCACGACCAAACACCACGACGGATTCTGTCTTTATGATTCGGAGTATACCGATTTCTCCATAGCCAAGGCCGGGTCATTCGCAGGGAATCCCAAAGCCGATGCTGCCAGATGGGTGTTTGATGCTTTCAGGGCACAGGGCTTTATGACCGGTGCATATTTTTCCAAGCCGGACTGGCATTGCGAGTGGTTCTGGAACCCGTATTTCGCGACACCGAACCGGCGAATCAATTATAATAAAGACAAACATCCGGACTGGTGGGACAATTACGTCGCCTTTACCAAAAACCAACTTGCTGAAATCACCGGAGGGCGTTTTGGTAAACTGGATATCCTCTGGCTGGACGGCGGTTGGGTCGCGGGTGATCTTGTCGGCCTGAATGAAGTTCTTCCGGAAGCCCGCCGAGTCAGCCCGGGCCTTATCTGTGTGGACCGCACCATCAAGGGCCCCAACGAGAACTACCAGACTCCGGAGCAGAAGATCCCCGCCGGGCAGATAGACCACCCGTGGGAATCCTGCATTACGCTGACTGCCGATTGGGGATGGCATCCAGGCTCTCCGTACAAGAGTGTGCGAAAAGTATTAAGTATACTTGCAGAAATAGCGGCAAAAGGAGGTAGTCTGCTGCTGGGTGTGGGGCCCACACCCACCGGTATCATCGAAGAACAGACCGTGGCAGTTCTGGAAGAGATAGGAGAATGGATGAAGCGCTGTGGCGAGGCGGTTTACAATACCCGTATCACCCCTGTCTATAATGACGGAGATCTATGGTTTACTGCATCCAAGGATGGAAAGACCATCTACGCCATATATGCCCTGCCCGATGGTGAAACTCTCCCCGCTACCCTTGAATGGAAAGGCAATCTGCCCCTCAAAGGCTGCGTGACCCTTCTCAACAACGGCAAAAAACTTAAAGCCGTGGTCAAGGACGGGGAAGTGATACTAAAACTCCCCAAAGGCCTCAAGCAGGAACCCCTTGCCCTCAAATTCCGTATATAGAAAATAATGTTTAACTTTATAGCCATTGAAAAAGAGACCGCTATATATACTAGCCATCTGCCTGCTCATCGCATCCTGCGCGAGGCCGCTTTGCAAAGACAGATTTGAGGATGTGGCCGATTTCTTCATGGAGCCCGGCGCCGCAGGGCAGCGCTGTACCCTGTGCGAGAACTATGGCGACGGAGGGGGGGATATGACCTTCGAAGATTTCAAGCGTCTGGCGGACCGGGAATATGCCCTTGGCGTGAACTCCATGTGTCAGCACTACTTCGGTGCCACGCCCTACTCACCCTGGTGGGATGATTACAAACTGCTGAACGACCATATGGCCAGGCTTTCGCTTGCACTGAGCAAGGGCGAGCAACTGAATGATGAGAATGCCGTTATTCGGGATTCCGGAAGGGGAGACCTCCATCACCACCGGCGCAGTTTCAGGGACGGCGAACTCATCTTCCTTGCGAATTCATCCCTCGAAGAGAATGCCTCCGGCGCGGTGATGCTGCCCGGAAAGGCCCTTCTGGCGATGGATACTTTTACTGGGGAAATCACCCGCCGCCCCGCGGAGATGCCGGAAAAGGGGATGGTGCGAATCAGTTACGATATCCCTCCGGCCGGGCATCTGCTATACTTCGTGGCGCGGAGCCGTGCACGCGCTGGAAAATGGCCTGCCGCGGTTGAACGCGTGGCCAAGGCCTTGCAGCCGGTGAAGCCACTCGGGGATATCGAAGTGGAACGCAGGAATAATAACTACCTGCCCCTTGTTGCTCTGGACACTTTCTCTACGGACAATATCAAAGTCCGTTATAAGTTCTATACAAAGAGTTGCCTGTGCAGTGCGCATCCGCTATTCATCTGCGAAAAGCCCGATCTCTGGGAGGTGAGTCTGAACGGAAAGACCATCAAACCGATTAAAGGCCTGCACCAACTGGATTCAAGGGACGGCTGCTACGATACGATGGATCTGGTGCACGATGGCGAGAATATAATAGAGTTGCACGGCAGCA
>JAFZIX010000203.1 GCA_017554135.1 Bacteroidales bacterium
GGGCCGTGGAACAAGGTATGATCCAAAGTCTCCCCACGCAACTTGGCAGCCTGGATGTAAACCCGCAGATTAGAGACAATTTCACTCTGTCCGGTGAAATCTTCCAGTTCCCGGGGGCGGATAATTCCATCCAATTCTTTATCTTTGCCTTCGTTTGTATCGTGAGGGTTGAAATCGGACATAGGTTCCAGTTTTAAATTCTAAATACAAATATAGTTCTTTTTATTTTTATCGTGTTTTATTTATTAGGCCTGTTGAAATGTTAATAAGTCTATAAATAAATGATTATTAAATAATTAGAATTTAAACAATTGTTTATAACCTTAATAATTCTTTTTGAAGGGCTTGTTAAAAACTTAAGCAAGCGGAGTATTAAGGAGTTATCAACAGGATTATAAACAGGTTTTAAACAACTTTTTCGGAGGTTATGTTAATAACCCGGATTGGTAAGGAAAAAGAAATCTATTGTAGCGGACTCTTCCTGTCTGCAAGGTGGTTCGTGCTCAGTAAGTCCGCATCCAAGGGAATAAACCTTGTTGTATTACCCGATAAGGAGTCGGCCGAATACTGCACCTCAGACCTTTATCAACTCACTGAAGGAGATAAGGTTTTCCTGCTTCCTCCAAGCGGAAAGGGAATAGAAAGGAGTAATTATAAATCTTCCATCAGTGTCCAGCGCACGGCTGCCCTGAGTGCCATAATAAAGAATAAGGGAGAGCAGGTATTCATAGTCAGTTGCCCCGAAGCCCTGGAAGAAAAAATACCGTCAGAAGGTGTTTCAGGCAAGGCTATACTTAATATTTCCAAAGGGCAGGAGATATCCTTCGACAAAATAATAGAGATTCTGGGCGAGCAGGGGTTCGAGCGTGCGGATTTTGTTTCCACCCCCGGCCAGTATGCTATCAGGGGCTCCCTGGTGGATATTTTCTCTTATTCCAATAACGAGCCCTACCGCATTTCCTTCTGGGGAAACGAGGTGGAAACCATACATATATTCGACTGCAACACCCAGATTTCCAAAGAGGGATGCGATAAGATAGAGGTGATAGGAGGCTCCCTTTCGGATACGGGAGATGAAGGGCAGAACCTTTTTTCCCTTCTCCCCAAATCCGCCACCATCTGGCTGGACTCCGCCGACCTTTATAAAAATAAAGAGTTCTACCCTCTCACTGAGGCCTTCAACAGGGTATTCCTTCAGATTCCGGTGGGCAAGAAAGTATCCGATCCGGAGAAATTCCATATCAGCCCCCAGCCCAAATTCAACAAGAACTTCGATCTGTTGGAAGAGGATATCCGCCGCAAGACGGAGAATGGATACAAGGTCCTCATCTACTGCGAAAAGGCGTCCCAGATCAACCGCATCCGGACTATCCTGAGTGAAGAGGGCGGCATCCTGCCTGAATTCGTGGAAGGAAAGATTATCCACGAAGGTTTCGTGGATGAGGACGCAAAGGTAGCCCATTATTCCGACCATGAGATATTCGAGCGTTTCCACCGTGTGAGCATACGCCGCAGCGTTGAAAAGAGTGAGCAACTCACCATCAACGACCTGAATTCCTTCAATATAGGGGATTATGTAGTGCACATCGACTACGGTATAGGCGTATTCGGCGGGCTGGTGCGTATGTTCGACGACAAGGGACGGGTCCGCGAGGTGGTGAAGATTAGTTACAAGGACGGCGACGTGGTGTTCGTCTCTGTGCACGCCCTAAACAAACTATCCCTCTTCCGTTCCTCCGACGGTGAACCTCCGCGCATCAATAAACTGGGTTCCAAGACCTGGGCCACCCTCAAGGCGAACGCCAAGAGGAGGGTGAAGGATATAGCAAAGGATCTTATCCAGTTGTATGCCAAGCGCAGGGCGACCAAGGGTTTCGCGTTCTCGGCGGATACCTACCTGCAGGATGAACTGGAATCCTCCTTCATGTTCGAGGATACGCCGGACCAGGAGGCAGCCACCATCGCCGTAAAGCGGGATATGGAGGATGACTGCCCTATGGACCGCCTGGTGTGCGGCGATGTAGGTTTCGGCAAGACAGAAGTGGCCATCCGCGCCGCATTCAAGGCAGTGACCGACGGCAAGCAGGTGGCGGTACTCGTCCCCACCACCATCCTCGCCTTGCAGCATTTCAACACCTTTACTGCCCGCCTCGCCAATTTCCCCTGCACGGTGGAATATGTTAGCCGCCTGCGCACTGCAAAGCAGATAAGCGATATAAAAAAGAAGGTGAGCGAAGGGCGGATAGATATCCTGATAGGCACCCACAAGATTCTGGGAGGCGGCTTCGAATTCAGGGATCTGGGCCTGCTGATAATAGACGAGGAGCAGAAGTTCGGGGTGGCCGCAAAGGAGCGCCTCCGCCAGATAAAGACCTCGGTAGATACCCTCACCCTGACCGCAACCCCCATCCCCCGGACCCTGCAGTTTTCACTGCTCGGCGCGCGGGATCTCAGCATCATCAACACTCCTCCGCCCAACCGCATCCCGGTGCAGACGGAAATAATCCTCTTCGACGAGGACGAGGTCAAGAGCATTATCAACTACGAACTCAACCGCGGCGGGCAGGTATTCTTCCTCCATAACAAGGTGGAGGAACTCCCGCATATCGAGAAAATACTCCATCGTCTGGTGCCGGACGCCCGAATCTGCCTGGCCCACGGGCAGATGGAATCCCGCGCCCTGGAGGACAGGATGCTGGGGTTCATCCGGGGAGAATACGACGTGCTGCTATGCACCACCATAATCGAAAACGGCCTGGATATCCCGAACGCCAATACCATCATAATCAACCAGGCGCAGAACATCGGACTGAGTGATTTGCACCAACTCCGGGGACGCGTCGGACGCTCCAACCGCAAGGCATTCTGCTACCTGATAGTGCCCCCGCTGGCGTCCGTTACGGAGGATGCGCGCAGGCGCCTCCGGGCTATCGAGGAATTCTCCGACCTGGGCAGCGGATTCAATATCGCCATGCAGGATCTGGACATCCGCGGAGCAGGCAACCTGCTGGGTGCCGAGCAAAGCGGATTCATGATGGATATGGGGTATGAAACCTTCCAGAAGGTGATAAACGAAGCTATGGACGAACTGGGAATAGAGACTGGTCAAACGGTGAATAGAGGTAGGGAGAAAATTATTTCCGACTGCACTATCGAAACAGACCAGGAATCCCTCATTCCGGACGACTATATCAACGTTACCGCAGAGAAAATCCGTATCTATAAGCAGTTGGATTCGATGAATTCCGAGAAGGATATCGACCGGCTGGCAATACATCTTACCGACCGTTTCGGACGCATCCCACAGGAGGTTGTGAACCTCTTCAATGTGGTGAAGATCCGCAATCTCGGAATGCGTCTCGGTTTCGAAAAGATAATAGTGAAGAACGGAATGTGTATCTGCTGGTTCGTATCCCAGCAGAACTCCCCTTATTTCAAGTCCGATATATTCGAAAAAATACTTGCCGTGGTGTCTTCCGGCACGGTTCCTTTCGTGCTCAAACAGAGCGATAACAAACTGAAACTTGTCGCCCATGGTCTCAACGGCCTGCATGACTCCTGGCTCCTCTTGAATAAGTTGGTATAATTTCTTATCTTTGCAGGCTTTATATACATAAAGAAAGTGGCAAACTTGCTGATAGAGGTGGGTAACACGGCGCTCAAAGCCGCCTGGGCCGAGGGAATGACCCTCGGTAAGACTTTCCGTTTCCAGGGGGAAAAGGTGATGGAGTTCATCCTTTCCCTGACTGAGAAAGAAAAAGCGGAGGTTATGGCGGTCGTGTCTGCAAAGCCGGTCACGCCGGAGGAAGAGGCCGCCCTGCGCAAGGAGTGCCGGCACCTGATGATTCTGGACAGCAATCACCCGGACATCCTCCAGCGTTACGATCTGCCGGATTACCTGTCCTATGACCGTGCCGCATCCCTGCTGGCCGTGCGCTACCTCTTCAAAGGCAAACCCTGTATGGTGTTCGATTTCGGCACGACGCTCACCGTAGACCTGACCTCCGAAGACGGGCAATACCGCGGCGGAAACGTATCCCCCGGATTCCTCACCCGCTTCAAGGCCCTGAACAGGTATTCCAAGGCATTGCCGCTGATGAATATCCCTAGCCGTATCCCCCGGGAGGGAAACTCTCTGGAGTCCTCGATAGAGTCCGGGGTGGTTTCGGGCATAATGTTTGAAATTGAAGGCTATATCCGCCGGCATCCGGGACATGTGGTAGTATTCACCGGCGGAGATGCTACATATTTTGCCAAGCGGATGAAGCAGTCCCTGTTCATCGTGAGCAACCTGGTTCAGGTAGGCCTGGCGCTTATAACAGACGATTATGTTGAAAAGAATATTCAGTAGTGTAATTATCCTGACAGCCCTGCTGGCCAGCCTGAACGCATCGGCCCAATCCGGGGAATATCTGTCTTACGCCCCCTATTCCATCTACGGGCTTGGAGATCTCTATCCTCAGGGATCTGCCTATAACCGGAGCATGGGCGGCGTGGGGATAGCATCGAGAAACCTGCGCTATCTGAATTCCCTCAATCCGGCGGCAGTAACCGCCAGGGACTCCCTTTCTTTCATGCTGGACTTCTCGCTGCTGAACTCCAACACGATGTACCGCCAGGGGGACATGAAATCCGCCCGCAACCTTTCCAACATGGGCAGCATGACCCTGTCCTTCCCTATCTGGAGAAGCCTGGCGATGATGATGGGAATCAGCCCTTTCAGTGCCGGAGGATATGGTTATTCCGTGCCGGAAACAGACCCCGCCGTGATTGCCAACACGGGGAATATCACCTACTACGACTACGGCCAGGGCGCGTTCTACAAGATTTACAGCGGCATAGGATATTCCTTCTGGAAGAAACTTTCCATCGGCGCCGAGGCGGACTACGTGTTCGGCAATTACGGGAAGTATTTCACCGAGCAGTTCTCCAATACCGGATACAATACCGTTCAGGACAGTTACTCCCTCAACCTGCATGCTTTCACCGGCAAGTTCGGGCTGCAGTATGAGCAGAAACTGGGCACCAAGACCAAAATCGGTTTCGGGGCAACCTATAGCATGGGCGCGGACCTGAAGGGAACAATGAGTTATAAGCACAGTTCTGTGGGAAGCGCGGAAACCGTGGTGGTATCTTCCAAGACGGACACCCTCGGGGTCAACACCTCCGGAGTAAAACTGGCTTCCGAACTCGGGCTGGGATTATCCCTCAACATCGAAGACCGCATCCGTGCGGAGGTTGATGTGGTGATGTCCGACTGGAACGGCACCGGATTCGGCACTGCGGATGGCTTCGCAATCACCAACAGCAAGACTCCGTTCTCCGAAAATTCCCGCCTGTGTGTGCGTACAGGCCTTGAATTCACCCCGGACAGATACAATGTCCGCTACTGGCACAAACGCGTATCTTACCGTGCGGGAGCATATTACGGTAACGAGTATTACAAGGTCGGAGGCAACGAAATTAATAATTTCGGCATCACTTTAGGAGCAACGCTGCCTGTTTTCCGCTGGTACAATGGAGTTTCGATAGCGGTGGACATGGGGCAGAGAGGAACTACGGATGCGAACCTCATCCGGGAAAGGTATATAAAGTTCTGCGTGGGTCTGAACCTCCACGACATCTGGTTCCAGAAGCGCAGATTTGAGTAGAAAAACATAACAACCGAAGATATGAAAAAGATTGTTGTAGCATTTTTGACCATCGTAATGGCATTCGCCGGACTCAAGGTTTCGGCGCAGGGAAAATGGGGTGCAGACAGCGCAAACTGCATCAAGTACCTCTCTTTCTACGATGATTCCTACAAGGCGAAGGATTATGACAATGCCACCGTCAACTGGCGTAAGGCATACGCGATCTGCCCTCATGGTGTAAGGCAGACCATGCTCACCAACGGCACCGAACTGATGCGTAAACTTATCAATAAGAACAAGGGCAATGTGGTTTATCGTGCTGCCCTCATCGACTCGCTGATGACGCTGCACGAGGAGCGTGCCCAGTTGTTCCCCAAGTATGCATCCTCTGCGCTCAACAACAAGGGTGTGGATATTGTCAACTATATGGCAGGCAACGACAAGGCGGTCTTCGACGGCCTTAACGATGTCATCGCCCGCAACGGCATCAACACTCGCACCAGTCTTTTTGTCCAGGACCTGAATGTTGCAATCGAACTCTATAAGAAGGGTGTCGTCTCGGCCGAAGATGTCATCAACACATATCAGAAGAATGTGGATTTGCTGGATAAGGCACCTGCCAAGACAGACGCCATCGCCGAGCAGAACCGCAAGGTCAAGACCGACCTGGAGAGCCTCTTCATCACCAGCAAGGTGGCCGAGTGCGACGACCTTATCGCCCTCTTTACCCCCCGCTATGAGGCCGGTTCGGATGATCTCGCCCTGGTTTCCAACATCGTCAAGATGCTGAGCATCACCGAGGACTGCCAGGATAACGACCTCTTCCTGAACGCCGTCACCTCGATGTACAAGTTGGATCCTTCCTACAATTCGGCATACTACCTCTACAGGCTCAACGCCTCCAGAGGCAACACCGACGCCGCCCTCAAGTATATCGACGAGGCCATCGCCTATGAGGCTTCCGATGCCGCCACCGATGCCGGATACAGTTTTGAGGCAGCAACCTTCTGCTTCAAGAACGGCCGCCTTGCAAAGGCATACAACTATGCTTCCAATGCCCTCAGCCTCGATGAGGCCGTGGCTGGCAAGGCCTACTTCCTGATGGGCCAGATCTGGGGTGCAACCGCTTGCGGCGGAGATGAAATCGAGAAGCGCGCCCACTACTGGGTTGCCGTCGACTTCCTCAACAAGGCGAAGAATGCAGATTCGTCCCTTGCCGAAGATGCCAACAGGGTGATAGGTTCCTACAGCATCTATTTCCCCGAGACCGCCGAGGCGTTCATGTATAACGTCACCGACGGACAGAGTTACAGGGTGGTCTGCAACGGCATGAGTGCGACCACTACCGTCCGCACCAGGAAGTAAGCGTGAGTCCCGCAAGGAACAAACAGATCAGATACTGGATAGCTGCCGTTTTTTCGGTGGCTATCCTCGTTGTTTCCTGCAAGAACAAGATGGCCCAGGCGGAGGTGCTGAACCTGAAAGACACTCCCGTGCAGACCATAGACGACATGTTTGCCGTCCAGACGAAAAACGGTCTGGTGGTGATGCGGGTGGAGGCATCCGTGATGGAACGATACGACAACGATACATCCTCATATGAGGCTTTCCCCCGGGGCATCGCCATCTACGGCTACTCCGACGAGGGCCTGCTGGAAACGATAATCGTTTCGGATGACGGCAAGCACATCATCAACAAAAGGCGTCCGGGAAAGGATCAGGAGGAGATTTGGGAGGCCTTCGGCAACGTTGTCATCCACAATGTGCTGAAGCAGGAGACCATGGAAACGGACACGATTTACTGGAACCAGGCGAAAAACGAAATATACACCGACTGTTACGTGAAAATGTATTCTCCTCAGGGTTTCCTGCAGGGTTACGGGATGCGTTCGGACGACCATGCCCGCAACGCCATCCTGCTGGAACCGTTCAACGGGTACGGTTATACCGTAAGGGACAGTTCGGTGGTAGTCATTGATTCTGTTAATTTTACCGGTCCTCTGGTCAGGATATCCAAATAATTTTTCTACCTTTGCGGGCTAAATTGATTTTAATAATTAAAAATATAAACTGAAATGGCGGTTCTTGAAAAAATTCGCGTTAAGTTCGGGCTTGCGATATCCATTATCATCGCACTCGCCCTTTTATCATTCATTATAGACCCCAACACCCTCGATTCCGCATTGCATTCAATGTCCAGCAAGTATGATGTGGGCTTGATCAACGGCAAGGCAATCCGTTATACCGACTATCTCGAGGATGTCGAGAGGTTCACCCAGATCAACGAAATAATCACCGGCAGCAGCGTGCAGAACGAGCAGACTCAGCAGCAGATCCGCGATGCCGCCTGGCAGGAACTTATGGACAAGTATCTGTTCATCAAGAACGCCAAGGCAGCGGGCATCACCGTCGGCAAGGCCGAACTTGTGGACCTCACCACCGGAGCCAATCCTTCTCCCCTTATCGCCGGCAACGCCGCCTTCATGGACGAGAACGGCAACTTCTCCGCTGACCGCGTGCGCGATTTCATCGCCCAGATCCCTTCGGATGAGAGCGGGCGCCTCCAACTCTACTGGAACTATCTGCAGAGTTCCCTCAATACCCAGCAGTACTATGCGAAGTACGGAGCCCTGTTCAACGCCAGCACCTATCAGAACGCTCTGGAGAAGAATGAGAACATCGAACTCAACAATACTACCGCCAACGTGGACTATGTCTATGTTGCTCACCCCTTCACTCCCGACAGCACCATCAAGGTGACCCCCGCCGAGATCAAGAAGTACTACAAGGCACATTCCAACTTCTTCGAGCAGCAGGCCAGCCGCGACATCGAATATGTGGTGTTCGAGGTTGTTCCTTCCGCAGAGGATATCGCAGCCACCAATGAGCAGTTCGCAGAGGCATACTCCCAGTTTGCAACTGCCGACAACATGAAGGCGTTCCTTCTCAAGAACTCCGACCGCCAGATCAACAACTACTGGTACAAGGCCGGTGAACTGAACAGCATCAACAGCGAGATCAACGACTTTGTGTTCAGCGGTAAGGGAAGCGTTTCTCCCATCATAGCCGATGGCGACACATTCTATGCGGTCCGCGTTATGGACAGCAAGCCTATCGCAGACTCTGCATATGTGAAGCACATTCTGCTTCAGGGCGCCAACGCCGGCAAACTTGCCGACAGCCTCCTTAATGTAGTGCGCAAGGGAGCGACTTTCTCTTCCCTCGTTGCAGAATTCTCCGTTGACCACAACTCCGCCGCTGATGGCGAACTCGGAAACATCGGCTGGATGACCCAGACCTATATGATTCCCGGCTTCGAGAGTGTTATCACCGCCCCTGTGAACCAGCCCATGATTCTCAAGACGCAGTATGGTACCCATGTGGTGGTGGTCAGCAAGAAGACCGCTCCCATAGTCAAGAAGCAGGTCGCCATCCTTGAGAAGACCGCCGTCGCGAGCAAGGAGACCACCAACGGCATCTATGCCAAGGCCAACAAGTTCGCCACCATTGCCAACAAGACCGCTGCCGGTTATCTTGAGGCCGTTGATACCATGGGTGTTTACTCCCACAAGATGAACGTCACCGAGGCCACCTCCAACTATGGCTCCATCGAGAACGCCAAGGAGGTTACCCGCTGGGCATTCGACAACAAGGTCGGCAAGGCTTCCAACATCATCACCGTCAACAACAAGTACTTCTTCATCGCCGCCCTCAACGGAATCCACAAGGAAGGCGTGAAGCCCTTGAACGAGGTAACTCCTTCAATCGAGGCAACCCTCTATGCGCAGAAGATGGCGCAGGCCAAGAAGGCGGAAATCGCCGGCCAGATTGAAGGTTGCACCACTCTTCAGGAAGTTGCTGACAAACTCGGCGCAACCATCACCAGTGTGCCCGATTACAGCCTCGCTACCATGAACAGCCGCGGCAGCGATCCTGCACTTGCAGGTGCACTCAGCAAGGCGGAACAGGGCCAACTGACCGGCCCCGTGGCAGGCGTTTACGGCACCTATGTATTCGTTCTGAACGGCAAGGAGACCGGCGCATTCTATACCGACGCCGATGCCGACATGTTCGCCCAGCGCAAGGCACAATACAACATTCAGGGCATCATTCCTACGATGTCCGAGAACGGTGTGGTGAAGGATAACAGGGCCAGGTTCTTCTAGGAGATTTCCACCTTAAGCCCTTTGGAGAATGAAAGGACTGTGTCCACGACAGTGGCATAGTCCTTTTGTTTTATCTTCAGTTCAAAAACGGCAACCTCGTCGGTAAGGGTAAAACTTTCGACTTCCGCGCCGCTGTCCTTTATCGTCTTGATTATTTCCACCAGTTCTTCGTTGGTGACGGGAGACAGGGTGATGGACACTTCTCTCTCTCCGTGTGTGCGGGTGATGAAGTGCATGGTCTCCAGCACCAGGATGGTCATCAGCGTTGCCGCAATGGCCACGGAATACATTTCAGCGCCGCTGGCCAGGCCGATGGCGGCGGCCACCCAAAGACCCGCGGCGGTGGTTATGCCGCGAATGGAATTCTTCTGGAAGATAATCACGCCTGCGCCGATGAAACCGATGCCGGATACCACCTGCGCGGCCACACGCGCAGCATCGAAGCGACCGCTGAAGGCATACTGCGAGATAAGCATGAACAGGGCGCTGCCGAGAGCCACGATGAAGTGCGTGCGCACGCCGGCTTCCTTTGCCCTGAATTCGCGTTCGAAACCGATCAGCCCGCCCAGGAGGCCGGCCACGAATATCCTAAGTATATAATCCCATTCTATAGTCATAGCCCAATTGAATTAAAAGAGTCCGGGAGTAATGGCCAGCCATTTCAGCACAGTCTGGCCGAAAATCAGTATCAGCAGCCAGGAGAAGGTCATCATCGTGATGCCGTACTTGAAGGCATCGGTCTGGCTGTATTGATTCGTATTGTAAAGCAGCGCCGCCGGCTTGCTGTTGAACGGCAGCACGTAGCAATGCTCTATCAGCATTGAAACGGGCAGGGCGAGGCTCATCGGGGGGAACTTGAAGCGCGCCTCCACCCCGAGGGCGATGGGCACGAACACCATCGTGCGGATGGTCTTGCTCTGGAACACCAGGCCCGAATACATCATCAGGAAGGTCAGTATCACATAGAGCACCCAGAACGGAGTGTCCGCGGTGATGCCCAGGGAATCGAACGCGGCGTTCACCATCGTATTCGGCAGGTCGGTTGCGTTGAGGCCGCTTCCCAGCACGTATGCGCCGGCGGAGAAGAGCATCAGGTGCCAGGGGATGTCCACGTCGTTCCACTTCACCACCCCGATTCCCGGGATGAGGGCCAGCACGGCGCCAATCAGCGCCACAATCGTCTCATCTATGTTATGGAAGGTGCCCTTGGTGACCCAGAGGAAGAGCACCAGCATGAAGATCGCCACGGCCTTCCACTCCTGCAGGCTCATCTTACCCATAGCGGAAAGCTCCTCCTTCAGGCGCTCGATTCCACCTTCGATCTGGGGTTTCTGCTCCTCCTTTTTCATGGGGAAGAAGACATACATTCCCATCAGCAGGCCCACTACCAGGATGATGATACTCATAGGGCCTACCGCCACCAGCCATTCCTTGTAGCCGAAATTGCAGGATCCGAGGAATCCGGCGATGAGGGAAATGGCCAGCAGGTGCGCGCCGGAGCCCGTGTAGAAGGCGTTTGCGCCGATGTTCACCTGGAACAGGTTCTGGATGACGAGGTTGCGCCCGAAGTTGTTCCTGTGGCCGTCGGAAGCGCCGTAGATAGCGCAGATCACCATAAAGATAGGCAGCATTATGGTGGCCTTGACCGTGGTGGCGGAGATGAACGCCGACAGGATAAGGTTGATCAGCAGGAAACTCCAGAGCACGCTCTTGGCGCTCTTGCCGAACTTGATGACGAAGGCCAGGGCCAGGCGCTTGGCGAACTGAGTTTTCACCAGCATCGAGGCCAGCACGAAACTCAGGATGTTCAGCCACATCACCGGATGCCCGAGTTGTGCAAGCGCCTCCTTCTGGGTAGTGACGTTGAACAGCACCACACCCAGGATCAGGATGAGGGAAGTCAGATAGTTGGGGATGGCTTCGGTCATCCAGAGGATAAGGCTGGCCGCGAAGATGCCGAGCATCGCGTAGTTTGCGCGGAGAAATCCGTCCATGCCCAGGACGGAAAGCCTCTTCTGCGCCGTGCCGGCCAGCAGGGTTTGGTCGAGATTGTCAATAAAGCCTATATGGCAGAACCAGCAGATCCAAACGAACGCAATGATAGCAAGAGGTCCGCCGAGGCGGGCCATCCAGATCTCGAACTTGCCCTTCTGCATCTTGGGCAGTTTCTCGATCTTGTAGTTGTTCATATCGAGCGGATCGAAAGCCGCTGTTTTCTGCTCTGTCATTATTTGTAAGTTACTTTATAGAGGGCGCTGGTTTTGTCGCAGACGAACCAGAATTCGCTGCGGCTGGGAACCTTGCAGAAACCCTCCGGCTTTTTAACAAATGAAATGTCGTAATCGTTCAGGACAGTGCCTTTGGAATCTATCTGTGTCAAAAGTTGGGTTTTGGCATCTGTAATCCAAAGCGTCCCGTCCTCGCTGTCGTAAAATAAATCCGAGAGACTCTGCGCTCCCGATACATCGAATGCACTGTTCCACTTGCCGCTTTTCATGGAATAAGAATAAATGCGGAAGGGTTTGCTCTGGTTGGCGATATAGAGAATATCATTTGCGGCTGCAATCCCTTCATAGCCCTGGTTCTCTTCAGAGCCATCCTCCTTGGGCCCCTTTGAGACCAGAGTCACTCCCTTGTGGTCGGCGTTCAGTTTATACACCTCCCGCAGCCTCTCTTCGCAAAGGTAGATGGTGCCATCCGGGGCGCGGGTGATGCCTTCCCAGTCGTGGGAGTCGTCGGGGGACGGGAAAGAGAAGGTGCTCTTCAGCGCCCCGTCGAATCCGAACTCATACACGTGGCCGTTGTCTTCGGCCACGTACAGGCCGTCGCCGGCCTCGTTGAGGCAGATTGCCGAAAGGCCCTCCAACTTGGTGGAGAACGATGTCGGAGTGCCGAGGGTATAAGTGCTTGTTTCGGTGGATTCATTACCTCCCACGGGTTCATCCTTGAGGCAAGCCATCAGGGAAGAACCCGCGAGAAGACAAAGAATCAAATGTTTGAAAACTCTTACTTCCAATTCTTGTAGGGGTTTTTCATCAACATGGAATTGAAGTACTTGGGATCGCCGGTGACCTCCTCGCCAAGCCATGCGGGCTTGTCGAAGGGCTCGTTCTCGTCCTCGAGTTCCACCTCGGCGACGGTCAGGCCGTCGTTGTCGCCGTAGAACTCGTCCACTTCCCAAGTGTGCTTGCCGTCGGTGTTCTTCACAAGATAACGGGTCTTGTCGATAACGCCGGGCTCGGCAAGTTCGAGGAGTTGCTTCACCTCATCCACGGGGATTTCCTTCTCCCACTCGAAACGGGCGGCGCCGGAAGCGTTGCCTATTCCCTTGACGGTGATGAAGCCTTTCTCTCCCTTGACACGGATGCGTACGGTGCGCTCAGGAACGCTGTTGAGGTATCCCTGGGTGATGCGGGTGGCCTTGAAAGCCTCGGCCTTGAAGTCGCCCTTCACCAAGAACTTTTTCTCTATTTCCTGTGACATATCGTTTCGTTTGCAAGGGGTTTGTCGCTCATTCCGATCACGCGCTTGATAGCCTGCAGGTAGTTGATATTCTCAACACCCTCGAGGTGGCAGTCGGCTACGGTTTTCTTGATATCCTCAATCTCAGTGGATTCGGAGTTGATGGTCACCACCTTGGCGCCGTTGATGAGCACGTTGCCCACCTCGCAGATGGTGTTGTTCACCATATATCCGAAACGCTGCTTGTGCACGCGGACGGCCGCCAGATCCTTGTTGGCCTTCACCATTTCGATGAATTCCTCGTAGGTATAGGTGTCCTTCGTGAGTTTAGGCATCTCAACCATGAACGCAGGGAATACTTCCTTTTCCAGGACATCCTTCGAGATAGGGAACTCTCCCTTCATGAGGGGATTCCACTGCTCGAAGCCGTCAACGGTCTGGACATAGGTCTTGATGTCCATCTTTCCGTCGCGGATCTTGGTGTTGTTGATGTCGTTCTTGGCGGAGATGATGTAGATTTCGTCGCTCTCGCGCTCCCATACCTTTTCGGGTACGGGAACGGAGAGACGTGCCATTCTCTTGTGGGCTTCACAGAAGCACTGGCCGAAACTGCGGAATTCGAAGCGCGGCTTGCTCTGCTCGCCAATCTTGAGTTCTGCCATAGTGAAATCAGGTATTACTGTGCGACTGCGGTAGGAATCTCGCCCTTGTCGGCAGCATTGTTGTTGCTGGCTCCGATGGTTATTGCCTTGAGTTTCCAGGTGGTGCCGCCATCGGTGGTGAGAGCGTAGGAATCCTCTACAGTAACTGCAAGGGTGACTTCGGCGTTGCCGTTGGCCTTCCAGCCGCGGTCGAAGGTGGAAAGAACCTTGCCGTCAGCGTCCTTAAGTTCGAGAAGGAGGCTCTTGGTAGGAGAGAAGCTGGCTGTTGATACTGAGTTAGCCACAGCGTCGATGTTTGTGGTTTCCTTCTTGCCCTTGATGACAAAGAATCCCTTTGCGGCGATCTTGTCGTCTGCAGTGCCGGTCCAGCATGCGAGTTCTTCTCCGTTCTTGAAGATGGTCACACCCTCGAGGCTGCATTCCTTGTCGCCTGCGTTGTAGAGTTCGATGCCCTTGTATCCAACGACACCGCAAACCTCATTAAGGCAAACCTTGGTGATATCGCCGGCGGCGTTATCGTCTTTGGTAACTTCCTTGTCCTTGTTGCAGGAAACGAGTGCTGCAAGTGCTATAGCAGCAAAAACAAATAACTTTTTCATGATTTAAACGTTTAAATGATTGATAATATTGGTTTTTCTTAAAAATCGATTTCGAAACGCATTGCCACCATCTGGTAGTCTACGCCAGCCTTGCCAACGGTCTTGTAAGGATTCTTGGTAGGAGTGCCGTCGGCAGCGACGCCACAGGTGAACTTGTTGCCCTTTCCGGAGCAGAAGCGGTCGTTGTCGTTGTACTGCCAGTTGAGCTGAACTTTCACGTGGTCGTTGATATAGTAGTTGAGGCCGAGGGCATAAGCCATGCTGGAGCCGCCCATGATTTTCTGGTCGTTGCCTGCCAGCGCTTTGTCGGCATTGAGGTCGAGGAATTCCACGCGGCCGCAGAGTTCGACATCTCCCCATTTCTGGCCCCTCTTCACGCGGGTGAACTTGGCGCCCGCGCCGTCATAGCGCTGAGTGCCGCCGAAGAGCAGATATCCGCCTTGCACATACCAGCCGAAGAAATTCTTGCCGGTGCCGTCGGGCAGGATGGTGGTGTTGCCCATGTAGACAGCCTCTCCGCGGAAGCCCTTCCAATAACCGGCAAGTTCACCGGTGTAGCGGTAATAGTGGTCGAAGGCGAAATCGCCGGTATCAATATATTTCTTGCGGTGGATATTAGTGGAGTTGCGGGCGCTGTAGCGCATTTTCCCATAAGTTTCGTCAGAGGTTTTGGGCTCGCGGTAAGATGCTGCGACGCCAAGGTGCATTCCCCAGTCATCCTTGTTCCAACCGGGCTGATAGATTCCCTTGAAGGTGTAGGTGAGGCCTTCGTCCGGGCCGGCGCCCTTGCTGGATTCTTCCACAAAACTACGGGTTTCTTCACCTTCGATTTCCGGACCCATAATGCCGAGATTCAGGAACACTCCCTTGCTGTAGTAGTTGGCGTTGAATCCCAAATGGCGGGAAGGGGCCAAAGCAGAGCATACCATAGGACGTTCGATGAACTGCAGGTAGCGGGAAGAGTTGTTTCTCTGAATCGAGAAGATTTCCTTAAAACTACCCACCTGGAAAGTGAATTTCTCAAAGCCTGTGTAGCGGATGATAGCATCTTTGAGTTCGAACACGCCGTTAGCCATATCCATATCCACTTCTCCATACCAGTTCTTGTCGATTTGTGCTTTGACGGCAAAACGGGCGCGGCGAACAGAGAGGCCGTTGGAGATTTGCTCGTTTGCGGGAAGCCAGTCGGGTTCGCCGAAATAAATGGCACCATCGGTCTGTACACGATTGTCGAACCAGATCTTATAACCGGAGTCTCCCTTTGAGCGGAGCACCAGGATTCCGTCCTGAGCCTCAGCCTGCAGGGGGTCGATGTCGACCTTTACGCCGTATTGGTTATACTGCTCATTCTGCTCTTTCTGCGCATTCGCCGAGAATGCTGCAGCGACCAGAAGTGCGAAAATTAAAGATACTTTACGCATTGGTTAAGTGTTTAAATAGGTTATTCAAATCGCTAATATAGTGTTTTTCTAAAAAAAATGTTCAGGCTTTAGCCTAAACATTAAAGAGGAAGTGCATTATGTCGCCGTCTTGAACCACGTATTCTTTCCCTTCTATTCCCATCTTTCCGGCGGCCCGGCAGGCGGATTCTGATTTCAGCGTCACAAAGTCTTCATACTTAATCACTTCCGCTCGGATGAATCCTTTTTCGAAGTCGGTGTGGATGACGCCGGCGGCCCTGGGGGCCTTGTCTCCGGCGTGGATGGTCCAGGCGCGGCACTCGTCGGCACCGGCGGTGAAGAAGGTCCTGAGGCCCAGCAGACGGTAGGCCCCCTGGATCAGACGGACTACTCCGGATTCCTCCAGCCCCAGTTCGTCCAGGAACATCTTCCTATCTTCAAAGTCCTCTATTTCAGCGATTTCCGACTCGGTTCTGGCGGCGATTACAAGAATCTCCGCGTCCTCGTCCTTAACCGCCTCGCGCACGGCATCCACATAGGCATTGCCCTTTGCGGCGGATGCGTCGTCCACGTTGCATACGTACATCACCGGCTTGTTGGTGAGGAGGTAGAGGTCCTTTGCCATAGCCGCCTCTTCCTCGTTGTTGGGCGCCACGGTCCGGCAGGATTTCCCGGCCTGCAGCGCCTCGCGATAGCGGTAAAGCAGGTCGCAGAGTTTCTTTGCCTCCTTGTCCCCGCCGGTCTTGGCGGCCTTTTCCGCCTTGGCCAGCCGGTTCTCCACCGTCTCCAGGTCCTTGATCTGCAGTTCCAGGTCCACCACTTCTTTATCGCGCACCGGGTCCACGCTGCCGTCCACGTGCACTATGTTGCCGTCGTCGAAGCAGCGCAGCACGTGCAGGATGGCATCGCATTCGCGGATGTTCGCGAGGAATTGGTTACCCAGGCCCTCGCCCTTGCTCGCGCCCTTCACCAGGCCGGCGATGTCCACGATGTCCACCGTTGCCGGGATGGTGCGCTGCGGATGGCAGATTTCTGTGAGCACGTCCAGCCTGCGGTCCGGCACGTTGGTCGAACCGAGGTTGGGTTCTATGGTGCAGAAAGGGAAATTGGCACTTTGCGCCTTCCCGGAACTAACGCAATTGAAGAGGGTGGATTTGCCCACATTAGGCAATCCCACTATACCACATTTAAGACTCATTTTCCTTTATTAAAAACGCCAGCCCAAACCGGCACGTACGCCGGTATAATTAAGGCCTATACCCACTTCCACAAGGCCGAAAAACTTCTGCCCGAATTCTACGCCAATAGGGTTCAGCTGTACATTCGGCAACACATCGCTATCTGCGTCCGGGCTGAAGATTATTCCACCTTCAAGAGACCCGTACAGTTTGACTTTCGGGCGATATAGATAGTTGCAGCGCCCCACTGCCGTAACGGGAATCAACACTAAAGAAGCGGGGTCTCCTTTTTCTGTCCCATCGGCATTATAGACATGTGCCGTAAGCCCGCAATAGCCGACGTTGAAGCCCAGGGACCATCTGGTATTGAATGAATATATGCCTTCAAGCGACACATAGGGAGGGAAATCAACCTTGGAAGTCTCGCCGGCATCCTGGTCTGCGGAAAGGCCGACACCGATAGCCAGCCAGGGCAAAGCCACTAAAGGAACGGTGGGATAATATGCTGCACTGACGCGATAGGTCCACTTCTCGTCCGCCGGTTCGCTTGCAAATGCTGACGCTGTTACAGCGCACAAAATAATGATGGTAAGCAATTTTTTCATAATCATCATTTTTGGTTCAACTCCCAAAGGTACAGAATTTTATCCATACGCAAACTTAAATTACGTTTGCAGCACGCAAACATTTTTAAGTTTCAGGGGGTATTTTTAAGTTTACTTGGCTTATGTTTGCCCCCATGTTAGCAATATTTTTGTTCCTGTTTTTCGGGTTCCCCGCTGCTATTGGCGGGGAACCTGATTACCTTTGCATGTTTTGGAATGTGGAGAACCTGTTCGAAGATCGGCCGCATTTCCGGGACAAATGCAACGGAATCGCCAAGACCATCTGCCTCGCGGGGGATGAGTTCGGCCGGATGCCGGATATAATCGGCCTGGCAGAGGTGGAGAATGAGGCTGTTGTGCGGAAACTGGTTTCAGGCACCGTGTTGCGCGGCCTCGATTATGGCATCGTCCATTACGATTCCCCCGACCGTCGCGGCATAGACTGCGCCCTTCTCTACCGCCGCAGCAAGTTCCGCATTCTCCATAGCAAGCCCTGCCATCTCGCCGACTCCTCCAGACGTTTGCTCCCAACCCGCGATATCTTGTTGGCAGTTCTTGAACCGGTGGCACTGTCGGATGGTCTACCCCCTGAAGGGCGTGCCACCCGCGGCACGGAAGCGGGGGCTGCGATGGGGCTGGCTTGCGAAAAAGCAATGCAGGTACCGGGCTCCCCCTGTGGGACACGGACCTGCCCTTTGCTTTTTGCGGATGGCCCCAGCGGCCCCATCGCAGTACTAGTAAACCATCATCCTTCTAAGGTTGGAAAAGGGTCGGAGGAGAGGCGGAAGATAGCGATGGACAGGCTGATGTTTCTAAGGGATTCGCTGCTTGCGGAGGGGATAAGCAGGATTGTGGCGGTCGGGGATTTCAACGACGAGGTAATTCCGGCAGAAGGGGTGGAAGCGGCATACCCGAAAGGCGCCGGCACCATCAAATTCCATGGAAAATGGGAAAAGATCGACGGCTGCCCGGTGCTGGAAGGCCTTGAAGCCCGCGAACACATCTTCGCCCCGCCGCACCTCTCCACCCCCGACACCCGCCACTCCGGCCTCAAACCCCTCCGCACCTTCTCCGGCCCCCGCTACCTCGGCGGCCTCTCCGATCACTACCCAATACTGCTCGAGTTAGTTACCAGATATTCCAGAGGATGTCATCCATAGTCAAAGGCTCTGCCTTAGTCTTCTTAAGAACTTTGCGAAAACGATAGACAAACGAAGGCCCATCCATCATGGGCTCCTTATACCAAAACTTCCATGTAAGGACACTATATTCAAAACCTTCTTCCAGACCCCACCCGTCTTTCTCCTCAAGATAGAGGGAACTCCATTTATCAGTATCCTTATGCGACACTACATATTCGGATACCATATTCCCAAGCGGATTAAGACCGTTATAAACACGCACGGTCAGGACGGCTTTTTCTTTCTTCTCATATTGGTCATCCTTTTGGCAGGAAGAGAAGCCGATCGTGAAAACGACCGCCAAAGCCAAGTAGACAATACTCTTGATTAACGAGGCAATTAACGTTTTCATATAAGTTATGATGACATAAACAATACTCCGTTCGACAAAGATGGTAAAAAATCACTATCTTTGAAAGATTGAAAACAAATTAAAACACTATAAGATGAAAACCAGAATCCACGAGAAATTCGTATCCCTCTTCGGAGAAGGCGGACAGGTGTTCGCATCTGCCGGCCGCATCAACCTTATCGGCGAGCACACCGACTATAACGGCGGTTACGTGTTCCCCGGTGCCATCGACAAAGGCATTATGGCCGAGATCAAACTTAACGGCACAAACAAGGTCCACGCATTTAGCCTGGACTACAATGCCCAGACTGAATTCGGACTGAACGAGGAAGACATCCCCAAGGAGCAGTGGGCACGCTACATCTTCGGCGTCTGCCGCGAGACCATCAAGCGCGGCGGAAAGGTCGAGGGCTTCGACACCGTGTTCGCGGGAGATGTTCCCCTCGGTGCCGGCCTCTCTTCTTCCGCAGCCCTCGAGAGCACCTTCGCTTTCGCACTGAACGAACTCTTCGGCAATGGCATCGACAAGTTCGAACTTGCCAAGATAGGGCAGAGCACAGAGCATAATTACTGCGGCGTAAAGTGCGGCATCATGGACCAGTTCGCCTCCTGCTTCGGCAAGGCGGGGTGCCTGATCCGCCTCAACTGCAAAACGCTGGAATACAAATACTTCCCCTTCAACCCCAAAGGCTACAAACTCGTTCTCGTGGACTCCTGCGTGAAGCATGAACTCGCCTCCAGCGCATACAACAAGCGCCGCGAATCCTGCGAGAACGCCGCCGCTGCCATCCGCAAGAACCACCCCGAGGTGGAGTTCCTGAGCGATGCCAAGCGCGTGTGGCTGGATGAGGTTCGGGACCAGATTCCCGAAGAGGATTTCCTCCGCGCAGAGTATGTGATCGGCGAGGTCCAGCGTGTGCTGGATGTCTGCGACGCCCTCGAGAGGGATGATTACGAGACCGTCGGTGAGATGATGTACCAGACCCACTTTGGCATGAGCCGCCTCTATGAGGTCAGCTGCGAAGAA
>JAFZIX010000016.1 GCA_017554135.1 Bacteroidales bacterium
AGTGGGAAGCCCTATGAAACTCTCATGCTGGCGTTCGTCCGTATTGAACTTCGCAAGTCTCAGTGCGCTGAAAACCGCTATCAGAAGCGGAATCACGGTCAGATAAACCATCCACCCGGAAGCATTTCCTTTGCATTCCACTGCCATCATAAGGGCGGGAAGCACCCCGAAACTCACCACATCCGCAAGCGAATCCAACTCCTTGCCGCAGGGGGACTGAACCCCCAGCAGGCGGGCCGCCAGACCGTCGCAGAAATCGAAGACCATGGCCGCCAGCATGCAGATGAAGGCGGGGCCCAGATATCCGCTGAATCTGGGCGTAAGGGTAAAGATAATGCCTGTCACCCCGCAGAGAAGGTTCAGCGAGGTGATGGCATTGGGAATATGTTTCCTGACCGACATTTACTTGATACCGAGTTTCTTCTTCAGATCCTTGGGAAGAGCGTCCTTGTGAAGGATGATATCCAGGCTCTGGCCTTTCACATAATTTTCGGTGACATACCAGATTCCCTTGTATTTGCTGTCGGTGCCCCAGGAGTTCTTCACCATATAGTATTTGGTGCCGAACTGATCGTGGGCGATGCCGTAAATCTGCATTCCGTGGTCGTCTGTGATGGACTTGTTGTCGAAGCCCTTCTGGCGGTATTCCTGGTCGGGAACAATCTCGGCGGGTGCATCTACAGGCTGTGGTTTGCCTTCTTCCTTGCCGACCCAGTGCTCCTGGTCGGAACCGCCCTGCTTGCTGACAGCCTTGGGATCGATCAGCACGCCGATGCCATTGCGGGTGAAACCGGGTTCGCTCACGTCGGCGCCCCAGGCAACCGTATAACCGGCGTTGATGGCATCGTCCAGAACCTTCATGAATTCATCGATAGGAACGTTGTAGGCCTGATCCCCGCGCCAGTTGTCGCAGACTTCGATTGCGAAAGGCTTGTAGAAGGGATGATGGGTGAAGGAAGTGAGGGAGACATAGTCCTCGGCCTTGAACTTGAGTGCATCGCGGTAAGATGCGGCTGTATATTTCTTTCCGCCCACGGTGAACTCTTCGGGAATCTCGCCGAGATATGCCTTCAGAATGCCCTCGAAGCCGTTTTTCCATGCGGGAGTGAGAGTGCGGTTGGGGTTCTTGATCACGGCGCCCACATAAGCCTTCAGCACGGCGTCAAGTTCGCCCTGCACGGGCAGATCGGTGCCATAGTTCATTCCGGAGAATGCCTCCTGAGGCATGAGGCCGTAGTATTCGATTATGTGGAGTGCGTCATCACCCTCGCTGCCGGCGGCAAAGCCAAGGCAGCCGTCCATACGGACATATTTCTCAGCCCTGTCCAGATAAGACTTGTACACTACGAACATCTCGGAGAAATCCGGATATGCGGCTTCGTCCTTGATATTGTTGATGCGGATTACTTCGGATTCAACGAAGCCGATTGCAGAAAACGCCCAGCAGGTGCCGCTGCGGTGCTGATTCTTGACAGGAGTGATAGGGTTCTCCTTGTCAGTGGTGAACTGATATTCAGGCCACTTGATGTTGGGTTTAGGCTGTGCGAATGCGGATGCACAGAGGAGCAGCGCTGCTGCGAGAATGATTGCTTTCTTCATAATATCTACTTGTTATATGTTTCCAATGCTTTTTCAAGGATGCGCATGGCTTTCTTCAGTTCCGGAACTTCCAGCACATAGGCCACGCGGACCTGGTTGCGACCCTCGCCGGGAGTGCTGTAGAAGGGTTCCACGGGAGTAATCATTACGGTTTCTCCCTCCAGGCGGAAATCCGTCAGGAGCCATTTGCAGAAGGCGGTGGCGTTTTCCACGGGCAGTTCCGCCACGGTGTAGAAGGCGCCCTTGGGCTCCGGAGTAAACACTCCCGGGATGGCGTTCAGGGCTTTCACGGTGTAGTTGCGGCGGGCGATGTATTCTTCCTTCACCGCCGCGAAGTAGGCATCATCCGCATCGATTGCTCCCAGCACGACCGCTTGTCCGAGCACGGGAGGGCAGAGCCTGGCCTGTGCGAACTTGGTAATCAGTTCCATCAGGTCCTTGTTCCGGCTCACCAGGCAACCTATGCGAGATCCGCAGAGGTTATATCGCTTTGATGCGGAGTCCACCAGGATAACGTTCTCATCCATCCCTTCCAGGTGCAGGGCCGAGAAATAAGGCTCCTCGGTGTAGCAGAACTCGCGGTAGGCCTCGTCCGAGATGAGGAAAAGGTCGTGCCTGCGGCAGATTTGAGCAATCGCCAGCATCTCGGCCTTGCCGTAGATCATACCGGTCGGGTTGGATGGATTGCAGACTATGATGCCCTTGGTGCGCGGGGTGATATGCTTTTCGATTTCTTCCGCCGGGGGGAGTGCGAAGCCGCTGCGGATGTCGGTATGCACTGCCACCACCTTCACCCCGTTCATCTTCGCGAGGGTGTTGTAGTTGCAGTAGTAAGGCTCCATCGCTATCACCTCGTCGCCAGGGTCGAATGCAGCATGGAAGATGAAACTGAGCGACTCGCTGCCGGCGGTGGTGACGAGTATATCGTCCAGCCCGATATTGATGCCGACCTTGCGGTAGTACTTCTCTACCAGCGCCTTACGCAGTTCCAGCGTGCCTGCGGAGTTGCTGTAGGGGAGATGGTCGAAACTGAATTCCTTCAGTGCCTTGACAGCGGACACCGGCGATTTGATGTCCGGCGCGCCTATATTCAGATGGTAAATCTTCACACCGTCCGCCTTGGCCTTGTCGGCAAAGGGGGTTAGCATCCGGATGGCGGATGCGGGAATCGAAGCGGCAGATTTAGAAATAGCAGGCATAGTCTTTTAGTCTTCGATCTGGAAGAGATTGAGGAATCCGGTCATCATGAAGACGTTGCGGATGTCTTTGTTGATACTCTTTACGATGACCTTTCCTCCCTGGGCTGCCGCCGCTTTGCGGAGCACGAGGAAGATTCTGAGGCCGGAGCTGGAGATGTATTCCAGGTCCTTGCAGTCCAGAATGATGGTGCCGGCGGCATCTGCTGCTACCGGTTCGAGTGCCTTGCTGACCTCAGCGGAGGCGGGAGTGTCGAGGCGGCCGATGAGTTCGACTGTCGTCACGTTGTCTTGTTTGTTGATTTGTACTTCCATTTATTTAGATGTTTTTTGTCATCGAAAGAATATTCTTGCCGTCGAGGCGCACGTAATGCACCGAATCCATGATCTTGCGCACCAGGAATATGCCCAGGCCGCCAATCTTGCGCTCTTCGGCGCTGAGGGTAATATCCGCTTCGGGAGCGGCGGTAGGATCGAACGGAGTGCCGCTGTCCTTCAGGACGAAGACGATGCTGCCGTCCCTGAGGATGGCCTCCAACTCCACCTTGCCCTTCTTACCCTCAGGATAGGCATACATAATCACATTGGTGACCGCCTCTTCCAGCGCGAGGTTCAGACTCGCGGCCAGAGAGGTGTCCAGGCCCTTCTCGTCGGCGATTTCCTGCATGAAATCGGAGAGGCGGGCTATCTCGCTGATATCGTTGCACATCTCCAGGCGCCTTTCCTTCTGCTGGTTCTCGGAACCCTTCAGGTAGTGGATGAAGAGCATGGTGAGATCGTCGCTCTGAGGCGCCTCTCCCACAAACTCCGCAACCGCCGCCTTGACTGCCTCCATGTGGGCATCGGAACCGCGGCGCGCGGAAAGGACTGCGTTCATCCTGTCTTCGCCGAAGAGTTCGTGATTGATGTTCTCCGCCTCCGTCAGGCCGTCAGTATAGAGGAAGATGGCGTCGTCGAAAGCCATATCCGTCTCCTGCTCCACATAATTGAACCCGCCCATGATGCCAAGGGGGAGATTGGATTCCACCGGCAGATAATGCTTGGCATCGGTGAGGATGAGGGGAGCGTTGTGCCCGGCATTGCAGTAGCGCAGATGCCCGCTGGAGAGGTCCAGGATGCCGATGAAGAAGGTCACGAACATATTGAGTTCGTTCACCTCCGCCATGGAATCATTCATGGTCTTGATTATCTTGGCAGGGCTGTCCTCATGCGCGGAAACCGTGCGGAAGAGGCTCCTCGTCACCGCCATGACCAGGGATGCGGGAATGCCCTTGCCACTCACGTCGCCTATGCAGAAGATGAGTTTCTCGTCCCGGATGTAGAAGTCGTAAAGGTCTCCACCCACCTCCTTGGCAGGCACGATGGTGGCGGACATATCCAGATCCTTGCGCTCCGGGAAAGGAGGGAAGATCTTGGGAATCATCGACATCTGAATCTTCCGCGCGATCTGTAACTCGTTCTCCATGCGCTCCTTGCGGTCGTTGAGTTCCTTATATCTCTTCTGGCCCCTGGCAGCGGAACGGAGGATGAGGATGATCATCGCGAGACCGAGCAACTGCAGGATTATGACCACAAAGCCCACCTGGCGTATGCTGCCGAAGATTTCCGAATCGGGGATGGTGATGGTCATCGTCCATCCTGTCTTGTCCACGGTTCCCGTGAAGACATGAACCTTTTCGTCAGTCATAAGAGAATCAGGTTCCACCATAGGCTTGCCTGAACGGCTGACCACGGAGTTGGACGAGTTCGGATAGACCCTCGTACTGCTCACGAGGTCCGTAAGCCACTCCAGAGAAATATCCGCCGTGAGCACGGCAGCCGTCTTTCCGGAATAATCCTGCACGGGAACGGAGTAGGTCGTCATCAGGATGTCTCCGCCGCCCTCGTCTACATAAGGCTCGGACCAGTATCCTTCTCCTAGTTCCAGGGGCTTGGTGAACCACTCCTGGGAAGGATAGTCATACTCTTCCGTTGCAAGGCTGGAGACGCGAATAGCCGTTTCCCCGGGTGCCTGGAAGCAATAGGGGGAGAAAAGAGGGTGCTTCTTATCGTATCCCGGCACGAGGGCGATGGTAGAGCCTACGATGACCGGATTCTCCTCTACCATACGCCTGGACACTGCCCAGAGGCTGTCCGGCAGGGTAAGGGCCCACTGTGCCAGCCAAAGGCTGTTGTGTACTGCAACCTCCGTCTGATCCACTATGTCGATAATCTTCAGTTTGGTAAGTTCCAACTGGCTCTCGGCGCGGTGAGTGGCCTCTTCCCGTATGCCTCTCTGCGAGAAATAATACTGGATAAGGCCGGTGATTTCCAGCGTGGCGGCCGCCACGACCACCAGCATTATTCCCGTGAATAATGATCTGACCTTTTTCATAAGATGGGCTTCAGGGCTTCGCGGAATTCAGGCATGGGGCAGTTGGAGTCGCGCTCTATGATGAGGGTCTTGAGCCCGGCATAGGGCCTGATCTGCTCATTGATCTCCTTGATATTGGCATCTGCGCCGAAATAGACTGGTGCAAAGTGGTCCCAAAACTTCCCGGCCAGGGTTTTCGGCATGTGGAAGGTCTCCCGGATGAACTCGTCGGAACTGAGGTTGCAGCAGAGATAGACCATCGCGACATCGAAGAGATGGTTGCCGTAGCAGAAATCTCCGAGGTCTATGAAATAGCGCTGGTCTCCCACGAAGATGGCGTTGCTGAACTGCAGGTCCCCGTGGATGGCGGTATCCTCGTCCGGAGTGTCAGCGATGAACTTGCCGAGTTTATCCTTCTCTGCCTTGGTAAAGAAAGGATTGGCTTCTAGGAGACGGTAGTACCTGTCCTTTACGTTCTCGAACTGCCGGGTATCCACGTGCGTAGAGTGCAGATGCAGGCACATTTGGGCGAACTCCGTAGCATACTGGGCGACTCCGTCCGGATTGTCCCCGGTGGCCCTGGAATAGGATTTCTTGCCCAGGATGCGGCGGAAACGGATGCCGTAGCGGCCGTCCTCGGTCACCACGTACTCTCCCGGTTCGGGAGTGGGGATGCCCAGGTCGTAGACCTTGCGGGCGAGGTTCATCTCGTCCAGAGGCTGCTGTATCTTGCCGGGGAAATAGAGTTTGAGCATTACCGAAGGGTCGGTCTTATGATCATAACTCTCGCCGTTGAAACCTCCACCGGAAAGGACGTAATCGTCGAGGGATATTTTGATCGCTTCCATATTATTTACCGAAAACTTGATTTATCAATGATTCGAATTCCTTATATGCAAAGGTGTCCTGCAACTCGCGCAGCGAATCCGCAAGGCCCCTGTAGTGCCATTCATGGTCTTTGGGATCCTTGGCGTGGAAGATGTTCCAGAAGGAATCTCTCTGCACCGACCAGTCCCTTGCGATAGCCCTCATGTTGGAGAGTTTGTCCCCGAGGGCCACAATCTTGGCATCGTGGGATGCTTTCGCCAGACGGTCAATTGCCGCCCGCTTGCGCGCGTGCCAACTGTCCTCCTCGCTCACTCCCTCCTCGAAGGTATCGCTCTCCGCTGCCACAAGGGAGGCGATCCTGTCCCCGAATTCAGCGCGGATCTGCTCTACGCTCACGTCCGTATCCTCCACCACATCGTGAAGGGCGGCGGCTGCCAGAAGTTCCTGGTCGCTGGTCATAGTGGCCACTATCTCCACCGCCTCCATGGGATGGACTATGTAGGGAAAGCCCTTCCCGCGGCGTTCGGTGCCGGCATGGGCCTTGACCGCGAAGATTATGGCGCGGTCCAGCAGATTGGTATCGAGTGGTTTGTTCATTTGCTTCTACTGATTCATAAACGGAAGATCCTGGGCCTGATCCATCAGCATCTCGGCCAGCATTTCATTACTCTCGGAGGGGCCGTTCAGCATCTCGAACAGATAGCGGACGCCGGCCTTTCCAGCCCCGCTCTTAAGCAAATATGCAATGCAGAGGTCCTGGGGGCCGAGGGAAGAGGATATGATGTCCAGATCCGTGAGGCCGATCTGGTAGCATGCGATCTGATAAGCGCCTTCGGAATAAGTCTTGATCAGGCGGGAGATATCTCCCAGGGTCTTGCAGTTCAGCCCCTTGAATACCGTAAGATAGGGCATCAGGGACACCTCCTGAATCTCTGCCTGGTTGACGGCGGCGATCTTCTTGTTCAGGGAGGTGAAGGGGCCGAGGTTGAGGTAGCTGCGGAAAGTGTCTCCGTCCAGAGGCACGTCATCCAGGTTGCCGGATGCCACCAGCGCCTGCACGCGCCGCCTGTAGTCGTTGAGCTCCGTGCGAATCTTGCTGAACTGCTCGTCTGCCAGCTCCAGCATCCCCGCCAGGCGGTTGAGATTGCTCAGATATTCCCTGGGCACCTCCACGCCGCTCTTGTAGCCGGTGTCGTGGTTCATGTTGGCCCAGGCATGCTGCAGGACGGTGCGGAGTTGGATCTCGAAGCGATAGGGGGCTCCGTCCAGATAGCAGATGTAGTGGAGGGAGAGATAGCCGAAACTGTCGATTTCATGGACCTTGCGCTTATCCACCGTATTGTCCCAGTCTACCTTGAAGAGGCGCTCCACCGCGGAGGCGACCTTGTCTACGTCGTCGATGTAGAAAGTGATGACGCGCAGGCCGATGATGTCGGTGATGTCCTGGAGGCTCTTGTACTTGGCACCTTTCAGTTCAAGTTTCCCGGCCAGGGAGTCCTCGCTCTTGACCCTGTATTCGATGGCGGCCACCATAAGCCCCGCCTCACGGAAGGTGTTTTCCAGCAGTGTGTGAATCTTTTCTGCGCTTTCCCGGAATAGGGGCAGATTGTCGCGATACTCCTCGAGAATCGCCTGACAATGAGGGTCAAGTTGGCTAATGTCCATATAAGTGCAAATATAATATTTTTCTTCTTATATTTGTGAGGTAAGTATCTCCAATATGAAGAAGTTAAGAATTGCTCTGGCACTGCTGTTTTTCCTCGGGATCAGCGTGCTGCTCACAGGCCTTTTGCCCGGAGCGGAACGTTGGCTCGGATGGATGCCTAAATTGCAGTTCCTCCCGGCCCTGATGGCCCTGAACGCTGTCATCATCATCGCCCTGCTGGTCATCACCCTTTGCTTCGGGCGCATCTATTGTTCTACCATCTGCCCTTTGGGGGTGATGCAGGATGGGATTTCGCATGTAAGCGTGAAGGTGAAGCGTGCCCGCAAGAACCGCAAGCCATTCCATTTCCGCAAGGAAAACAAGTGGTTGCGCTACGGTATCTGGGTGCTGTTCGTGGCGGCGCTGATTGCCGGCGTGCAGCCTCTGGTGGCCGTTTTGGCGCCCTATAGTGCATACGGCCGCATTGTGAGCAGTGTCTTCAATCCTCATATGGGAATCGTGCTGATCGTGGCCGGGATTACTCTCATCGTGGTTGCCCTGTTTGCCTGGTTCGCCGGCCGCGAGTACTGCAATGTCATTTGCCCCGTGGGCACCACGCTTGGCTTCTTCTCCCGCTTTGCACTGTTCCGTCCTGTCATCGATTCAGATAAGTGCAAGGAGTGCGGGATTTGCGGCCTTAATTGCAAGGCATCTTGCATCGATACCGCCAATAAGAAGATTGATTATAGCCGCTGCATCGATTGCTTCGACTGCATTGGTAATTGCAGCTCTGGGGCAATCAAATATCAATTTGTCGGCTTCGGCAAGGCGGAAGCAGAAGGAACTGCTTCCGCCTCCACAAGGAGAGCATTCTTGACAGGCGCTGCCTTAGGATTAGGAGCCATCGCCCTGAAGGCGCAAAGCAAGAAAACCGACGGAGGATTCGCGGAGATACTGCCGAAGCAGGAATTGAAGCGCGAAACGCCACTGACGCCCCCCGGATCCAAAAGCGTCAAAGACTTCTACAAACGCTGCACCGCCTGCCAACTCTGCATCCAGGCCTGCCCCAACAAAGTCCTGCGCCCCTCCACCGACCTCGAACACCTGATGCAACCGCAGATGGGCTATGAAAATGGATACTGCCGCCCCGAATGCACCGCATGCTCCGAGGCCTGCCCGACCGGCGCCATCTGCACGATCACCGAAGAGGAGAAAACCCAATACCACATCGGCGTAGCATCCGTCAACCGCGAACTCTGCGTCGCGGAGCAAGGCACGAAATGCGGCAATTGCGCCCGCCATTGCCCTGTAGGGGCCATCCGCCTGGTCAAGAAAGAAGAACTCGGCACCAGCATTCCCACGGTGGACGAGAGCCGCTGCATAGGCTGCGGCGCCTGCGAAAACCTCTGCCCGGCACGCCCGATCAGCGCAATCACGGTCAACGGCCGCCACAACCATTTAAACAGTTAAGCCATGGATAGAAGAGATTTCCTCAAGATAACAGGCGCCGCCGGAATAGGAGCGGCAGCAGGCATCACCCCTGCACTGGCGCAGAAAGAAGAAACCCCCTTGCAGATGGCCTACCGCGAGAATCCCGTCAACGGAGATAAAGTCTCCCTGCTGGGCTTCGGCTGCATGCGTTGGCCCATGAAAAAGGATGCCAACGGTAAGGATGTAATGGACCAGGAGGCGGTGAACGAGATGGTAGATTACGCCATCGCCCATGGAGTCAACTACTTCGACACCTCGCCCGCATACCTCCAGGGCCTATCCGAAAAAGCCGCCGGAGACGCCCTCAGCAGGCATCCGCGCAGCAGTTACTACATCGCCACCAAACTCTCCAACTTCCGCAACGTCTCCAAGGCAGCTTCCATCAAGATGTATGAGGATTCCTTCAAGGAGATGAAGACGGACTACTTCGACTACTACCTCCTGCATGCCATCGGCCGCGGGGGAGAGGCAGCCTTCCGCAGGCGCTATGTAGATAACGGGCTGATGGAATTCCTTTATGCCGAGAAGGCGAAGGGCCGCATCCGCAACCTGGGATTCTCATTCCACGGCTCCAAGGAGGAGTTCGATTCCTTCATGCATATGCACGACGAGGGCGAGTTCAAGTGGGATTTCTGCCAGATCGAGATGAACTACATCGACTGGAAACATGCCGACGGAAAACGCAACTGCAACGCCGATTATCTCTATGCAGAACTGAATAAGAGGGGAATTCCCATCATCATCATGGAACCCCTGCTCGGCGGCACCCTGGCCGGAGTTCCGGCAGAAATCTCGCAGAAGATGAAGCAGCGCGAGCCGGACAAATCCGCCGCATCCTGGGCCTTCCGCTTCTGCGGCACCTATCCCCGCGTGCTCTGCATCCTCAGCGGCATGACCAACATGGATCATCTGACCGAAAACATCAAGACCTTCGGCAACTTCAAACCCCTGACGGAAGAGGAGTTAGCATTCCTGGAGCAGATGGCGGTGCTGATGAAGGAGTATCCGCTGGTGAAGTGCACCAACTGCAAATACTGCATGCCGTGCCCCTGGGGAATCGATATCCCGGGCATCTTCAAGCACTTCAATACGAACATCACCGCAGGCACCTTCGCGCAGAGTTCGGAGCAGAAAAACTACAGGAAACTCCGCAACGCCTACCTCACCTCCTACAACAAGGCGATACCCACTCTGAGGCAGGCAGACCAC
>JAFZIX010000017.1 GCA_017554135.1 Bacteroidales bacterium
CACGACTGCATCGTGAACGGACGCTCCGCAGCCATGGCCACATTGGCGCTGGTGCCATCCCCGACCAGCCGGTCATCCTTGTCGACCGTGTAGGTAGACCATCCGGAACGCATCTGGTAGGTCACTTTCGGGCGGACCGAGAAGGACTTGCTGCCGCGGAAACTGCCCATAATCCTGCAAAGGAACTTCTGCAGCGCGTAAGGGTCGGTATTCCCCTCCAGGAAAATCACCCCGTCCTGACTCTTGAGGAACTGCGCAGCGAAATACTCTTCCGCCCTTTCCGGCAGGTCGTCGCCGAGTTTGCTGACGGTCTTGGTGAGGGGATAGAAGAAATCCGGGCACATTATGCTGTCGGTCACCGCATTGATGCCGTCGGCGGAGAAGCGGAAATCCTCCTGGCGGAGGGCCTCGGAACGGCGGTAATATTCAAAAGTCTCCCGGTTGAGGGAGCGGTTTTTCTGGATGGAAAGAACGGAGCGGAAGAGCAGGCTGAGTTTGTCCGCAGGGGCGGTACCGCTGATGCGCATATCCGCAATGGACACCTTGCAGCCCATGGTTATACCGTTGGCTTCCAGCATGTTACGGAACTGCATAGCATCCATGCCGCAGACATCGTAGAGGCCCAGCATATCCCCAACGAAGGCGCTTTCCCCAGCCTTGATGCCAGGCACCTCGGTGTAGCCGCCGCGGACCATGAAACTGTAGCGGATCTTGGAATCGGAGGTCTTCCTGAACACCACCTTCATCCCGTTGTTGAAGGTCCAGACGCTCCCGCCGGTCTGCGGATCGACAGTCTCCGTCTTTATGCGGACCTTGCGGTCCACGGGATAATAGAGGGAGAGCGAGTCGCTGGATTTTATGCGGTAGGCGGTGCGCTCGGAGGGCACTTTCCAGGAATCCCGGAAAACCTTTTGCAGGGATGCGAGGTCCAGGGAATCGGACGGAGTGCCGTACTGCACGGTCAGGTTCCTGCGCACATCCACAAGGGCGGAGACGAAACGGTTGAACATCGAAAGATCCTGCTCCAGCGAGATCTTGCGCCCGCTGAAGAACTTGACCACCTCGTCCCGCGAAGGCATCCCGGCACCGTATATATAGTTGGCGGTGCAGAGCGATACCAGGTCTTTGTTGGAGATGGCGGTGGCGGATGTTTTCTGCACCCAGGTGCTGAAGGCAGACTTTGCGTCCAGGAACTCATCGGCGGATGCGCCGTTCTTGTCCAAATCCGCCAACACGCTGGAAATCAGCGCAGTAGCGGCGGAAACATCCTCCTCGGCCACCCCGACCACGAAGGAATACTGCTCATCCTCGTCCGTCTGGGAACTGTCCACATACCTGAACCGCATGTAGCCCAGCGGCAGGTCCTTCTCGGCAAAGAGGGATTCCATGCGTTTGCGGAGGATATAGCCCAGCAAGCGGGAGTACATCCTGGTCACCAGCGGCTGCGGGGTGCTCATATACTTGAGCGGGGTGCGGGATGTGGAATATGTGACGCGGATTTCCGAAAGATTCCGGCAATGGTTGTTATAGTGGATGAACCGGGCCTGGTCCGTGGGATTCCATATGTAGGGCTCCTTCTCGGGGGCGGGCGTGCGCTTGCTGACGGTCAGGGACATTATGTAGAGCCTGTCCTTCAGTTTGGCGGCATCCAGATCACCGCAGGCCACTATCGCCTGCTCTCCCTTGAACTTGTCGATCAGGTTGAAAAGCAGGACTATGGTCGAATCCAATGCAACGGATTGAAAGGTTGGCACATCTTCAAAACTGAAGATTGCGGAACCTCCGGAGTAGGATATGAAGCCGTCCCGGGTATAGCCGACGCCCTTGGAAGCAAGGAAATCATAGCCGAGAGCAGCGCGCGCATCCTCCTGATTATCAATGCCTTTCTGAACCAGCGCGAAGTTGGCATAACCTTTGGAAGATGTATTGGGGACGATGTAGAAAGAGATTCCGTTGGCGAAGCGGCCCGAGTTGATGCCCTTCTGCTGCGAAAGAGTAGGCAGCTGCTGAGCGGACAAAGCGGACGAGATCGCCAGGAAGATTGAAATAAAAAGTATGTGTCGGAACGCTCTTATCATAAAACGGCTCGCTGGCACAAAATTACAACAAAAATTATTATTTTTGCGACTTGTAACAAGTATTGAACCAAAACAAACAATAAGGAAATGAAAAAGCTTATCACCATTGTAGCAACGATGCTCTGCGCAGGCGCAGTCTACGCTCAGGATCTCGCAACGGTAACTGAGACCTACAACAACGGCATCACCGCAAACGAGGCCGGCAATGTTGAAATGGCCCTGCAGAACTTCAAGGAAGCCCTCGTGCTGGCAGAAGCCCTCGGTGACGAGGGTGCAGAGATTGCAACCAACTGCAAGAACTCAATCCCGATCCTTATGCTTTCCCTGGCCAAGAAGGCCGTGAACGCAACTGAATATGAGAAGGCCGTCGCCGGCCTGAAGGAGACCATCGAGGTCGCCACTAAATACGGTGTCGACAACGTAGCCGACGAGGCCACGGTCCTCATCCCCCAGGTGCTCATGCAGAAGGCGAACGTATTCTTCAACGATAAAGACTACGCCGGCGCCGCAGAGGCATACAAGGCAGTTCTTGCCGAGGATGCCAACAACGGTATGGCAAGCCTGCGTCTCGGAGCAGCCCTCAAGGCCCTCGGAGACAAGGATGGCGCAATCGAGGCTTTCCAGGCGGCTATCGCCAACGGCCAGGACAAGGCCGCCGGCAAGCAACTCGTAAACCTCTACCAGCAGG
>JAFZIX010000204.1 GCA_017554135.1 Bacteroidales bacterium
AGGCCCTGGTCCACCCAGTCCCAGATGAAGCCGCCCTGCATACGGGGATGGCTGTAGAACAACTCCCACATCAGGTCGAAAGAGCCGTTGGAGTTGCCCATAGCATGGGAATACTCGCAACTTACATAAGGCTTCTGGCAAGGATTGTCATCGATCTCATAGTGGAGATTCGTGAGTTTCGGATACATGGGATTATGGAAATCAGTGCCATACCCCCCGGTAGCACGCTCATACACCACGGGGCGGTCCATCTTGCCCGCTTCAAGTTCCTTCAACTTCCTGTAGGTATGTTCGAAATTCACGCCCATACCGGCCTCATTGCCAAGAGAAAGCACGTTCACGCAAGGGTAATTGCGGGTGCGCATATACATATTGAGAGTGCGGTCCATATGCTTGGGCAGCCATTCGATGTGCTTTGCAAGCGACTTGGGGCCGTAATACATTCCATGGCTCTCGATATTGCATTCGTCGTATACGTAGAATCCGAGGCTGTCGCAGAGTTCATAGAATGCTCGAGGCTGCGGATAGTGGCAGGTGCGGATGGCATTCACGTTCAGTTGTTTCATCACCAGGAGGCTGCGGCGGATATAGTCGCGGTCGGTGTAGTGTCCGGTGAATTCATTGTGTTCGTGGAGGTTAACTCCCTTGAACTTTATGGGCTGGCCGTTGAAATAAAACACGTCACCCTTGATTTCGGTGCGGCGGAAGCCTACGTCGAAACGCGTCCACTCCCCTTCCTTTTCAAGCAACAGGGTGTAAAGTTCCGGAGTCTCGGCGCTCCACTTGCGCACGGCTGGCACTACGCCCTCGAAAGGCACGGCACCTTCTACCACCACCGAACCATCCTTGTCCAGCAGCCGGAAAGAAGTTCCCTCAGACGCATAAATGCGGAAGTCGCCATTGGTGTAGCTGTCGTCCAGAGTGGAAACCACCTCGAAGTCGAAGTCCTGCTTCACCTTCTCGGAAGATAGGTACACATCCCTCTCGATTCCGCTGATGCGCCAGAAGTCCTGGCACTCCAGGTAGGACCCGGTGCTCCAACGGGTCATCTTCAGCACCAGTTCGTTCTCTTCATCCTTCAGATAAGGGGTGATGTCGATGCGGGCAAGGTCCTTGGAATCCTCGCTGTAGGCTATCTGCTGGCCGTTCAAGATGGTATAAACGCCTGACTTGGCACCGCAGAGATTGAGGTACACTTCGCGTCCGGCCCATTCTGCGGGCACGGTAAAGGTCTTGTGGTAGATACCCACGGGGATCGCATCCTGCAGCACCGGGGGCTCATTCAGTTTGGGACCCGGCCCGAAATCGTAGTGATGATTTACATAGACGGGGGTTCCCCATCCCTGCACCTCCCAGTTGCCGGGCACCTTGATCTTCTCCCATTTCTGGGCACTCAGATCCTCCGGAACAAGTTCTTCGGAATCAAAATAAAGGAAGTCCCATTCCCCATTCAAACAGGCATAGAAGGGGCTCTGCTCGATGTTTCCGGCGAGTGCGGCTTCCGATGTGGGGAAAAACACTACCTCGGTGCGCTTGTCCTGCACGCCCACCGATAGGGCGTTGATGTCCCTGTGCAAAGGCAGGTTGTCGGCCTTGCCGGGCAGAACCGCGGCAAGCATAAGAAGGGTAGTTATCAGTTTCATATACTAAAGTGTTATTATTCAACGTAAAGCTGCAGCCCCTTAAGGTACTCACCTTCTGGGTGATAGATATTCACCGCGTGGTCTGCCGGCTGGCAGAGGCGGTCGAGTATCCGCACCCTCCTGCCGGTGCTGGCGGCGGCGGAGAAGACTGCCAGCGCGAAGGACTCCTTGTCCACCACCTGCGAGCAGGAGAAGGTGAACACGAATCCCCCGGGAGCCACCTTTTCTATCGCCCGCGCATTCAGCCTCTGATAGGCACGCAGGGCATTTTTGAGCGCTCCGCGATGCTTTGCGAATGCCGGCGGATCCACTATGATCAGGTCGTATTTTCCATCCTCAACGGCAGCCAGATACTCAATCGCATCAGCGCAGTAAGAGCCGTGCTGCTCAGGCGTGAAGCCGTTCAGGGCGATGTTGCGGTCTACCATTGCCATGGCCTTTGCGGAACTGTCCACGCTATCCACGTGCACGGCGCCTCCGCCCAGGGCATAGACCGAGAATCCACCGGTGTAGCAGAAGAGGTTGAGCACGTTGCGGCCGGCAGCGTATCTTTCCACCAGGGCGCGATTCTCGCGCTGATCCAGGAAGAAGCCCGTTTTCTGGCCTTCAGTCCAGTTTACCAGGAACTTATGCCCGTTCTCCAGCACTGCCTGCTCCCCTGCCTCGAAGCCGGGAGCCTGCCAGAGATATCCGTCCACAAGTTCCAGCCCTGCCTTGAAGGGCGCGGTGCCGCTGCTCTTGTCGTAGACGGCCTTCAGGGCATCCCCATACACTGCCTTGAGCGCCTCGCAGATCTGCGCCTTTGCGCGGAACATGCCCACTGAGTGCGCCTGCAGCACGCATACGCCATCGTAGAAGTCTATAATCAGCCCGGGGAGGCCATCTCCCTCGCCATGCACGAGGCGGTAGCAGTTGGTGCCGGCGCAATCCGTCAGTCCCATCGCCCGCCTCGCCTCATACGCTGCGCGGATGGCATCCTCCCAGAAGGAAGGAGAGGATGGGTCGCCGTCGAAAGAGAGGATGCGCACGGCGATGGAACCGACCTGCCAGTGCCCGGCGGCCAGATATTCGCCATCGGCGGAATAAACCGCCACCAGATCACCTTCGGCAGGGTTCCCTACAACCTGCGCAACCGCGCCGGAGAATACCCACGGATGGAATCGGCGTACGGACTCGTCACGCCCCTTTTTCAGATATATCTTTTTCATTTCTTCACTTTTTCGCGCAGCGCCAGAGGCAGTTGCTCCGGGGGCAGCATCTCTTCTGGTTGGAGAGGATGTTTCTCGCACTGCATGAGTTTAAGGTACATCTCCCGGCATATCCATGCGTCGGTGGCGGCATACAACTGCTGGTGCTGGTTAAGCGTTTCAGCCTCCCAGTTGGAGAGTTGCTGGCTCTTGGAAATCCTCACTCCGAGAATATTGGCGGCCATTTTCTTGACGCTCTTGTCCCGTATGCCCCATTCCCAGACTATCTTCTGAAGGTCCACGAAGCCGCGGGGCTCGAACTTGTTGTAGCGTTGCAGGCCGCGGACATCATCCAGGGCTGCGGCACCCACTTTTATTATATTCGGATTCGCAAGGATGCTGCAGATGCGCTGGCGCATCCCAAGTTTCTGCACGCGGAAAAGGAAAGCGTGGTCGGGGCCTGAAAGTTGCAACAGGGCCACCTTGTTATGCGGCTGGCCTGGCGAGAAGACAGGCTTTGTCTCCGTGTCGAATCCTATAATCTTCTGCTTTTTAAGATAAGCCACCGCCCGGGAAAAATCCCAGCCCGGATGGCTTATAACGTGTATCTGCCCCTGAAAGCACGCAGGCTCCAACTTCTCTATATCTTCGGGGGCTATGGTGAGTTTGAACATCAATTCTGGGGGATGTATCTTTCGTTGTACTGCAGCAGCATGAGCGCCTTTTCGGACCCTTCCTTGGGGATCAGCATATAATCCAACTGGCGCGGCTGCGATATGTAGTGAGTAAAGAGGTTGCCCTGGCGGAGGATGGAGTAGGTCGCCTTGCAGATGCGGCTGCGGGAATCGATAATCCTGAACCCGGGGGAAATCAGGTTGCCGTAGGTCAGGGATTCAGCGTTCATCACGGAGGTGATGAGGCCGAGGGACTCGTTGAAGACGCTCAGGTCCACTCCAAGGTCATCCACAAGCATCACGTCCAGCGGGCGGCTGATTCCGAGTTCCGAGTAACGGTCCAGGAAGGAAAGGAGAGGATCCTCCCCCTCGGGCACCTTGAAGCCCACGCAGAGGACGCTGTCTATGCCCATCTTGGCGGCTTTGGAGCGGATGTAGGGGCCATAGAGGTCCACGGGGGCATTGCCCGCCAGCACGCCGACAGTGAGTATGTCCTTGCCCTTGTTGGTCTCCACCGCCTCATCCACAATCAACTGCATGGGGGTGATAACCGGCAGATGGCAGTTCAGGGCGTTGAAAAGGGAGTCGATGTCGTACTGGCCATACTGGGTCATGCAGGCGGAGCCGAGGATTATCAGTTTGGCGAGGGGTTTCTTGCCCATTCCGCTGCGGTCGTAGGGGCTCACATAGCAGAGGGTGTCCATTGCCGCAAGCACGTTGCGGGCGGTCAGTTCCCGGAGGTCTTCCAGCCGGCCGTCGTTCACCATCTCCCCGAAATTGGAGAAGTTGGCTACTGTGCAGATGGTTTCACCGGCAAAGTCTTTGAGGTCGTCCGGATTCGCGGAGCCGTCCACGTTATCGTAGGCATCGCATTCCATCAGCACCTTAGCCACGGCCTGGGTGCGTGAACGGGATCCGAACACGAAAATGGCCTTGGAGGCATCCTTGGGGTTATATCCGGAAACGAGCCTGTGCTCGAAGGAATAGTTGTCGGAGATGATGTCCGACACAAACTCCACCGGCGGCTCGGCCACCGTCTCGGTGCCCTTGTCCCTCCAGACGAAATACCACAATGCTGCGAGTGCAAGGAGCACGACGACGATTATGATTGGAATGACTCTCTTTTTCATCGCATTATCTTTTCATCCCGCGAATTTACACATTTTTTACAAGATTCCCCGTTTCAATTTCTCTACATATCTGTCGATTCTGCGAAGTTCCTTGGGGATGTCTATGCTCTGGGGGCAATGAGACAGGCAAGTGCCGCAGCCTATGCAGTGGTC
>JAFZIX010000205.1 GCA_017554135.1 Bacteroidales bacterium
CGACGCCACCGGCAGTGACAAAGTGAACGATCCGCTGTCCCAGAAGCGCGCCGAGGCCATCGTGGCCGCCCTGGTGGAGCAGGGCATCGCCCAGGCCCGCCTCACCCCTGTGGGCAAGGGATCCCACGTTCCCATCGCCTCCAACAGCACCGATGAAGGCCGTGCCAAGAACCGTCGTGTTGAATTTGTAAAGAAGTAATAATATGAAACAGTTGTTTATCGCAGTTGCCATGCTTGCCATCGCCGCAGCTCCGGCGGATGCCCAGGCGTTCCTCAACAAAATGAAAGAAAAAGCCGCAGGTGCAGTAGGTAATGCCATCGGCGGCAACATCAAGAACGTCCTTGGAGAAAAGGCCAAGGATTATATGCCCGAGGAGGTGAAAAATATGGCTGAGATGAGCGAAACCATGTCCAATGCCCCTCAGGGAGTCACCGGCGAGCAGGCCCTTCCGCCCCGCCGCGCCAGCAGTTTCGGCTGGGACGGCCCCGTTACTCCATCCGCCGCCAAGTTCCCCATCCCCCTGATGAACGAGTTCCCCGCGGTGCCTTCTCCTGCCGAACTGGCGCATCCCACCGAGGAAAACCAGATCGCCTACTACAAGGCCATCAAGGCGGTGACGCTCCGCGCGGAGGAACTGAACGAAAGCACCACCTGCGAGGATCAGGAAACGCTGATGTGGCGCAAGAAGAGCGACAAGATGCTCAGTGATCTTTTCGGTCTCACTCCCGCCGAAATCAAGATGCTGGAGGATGAAAACCTCCCCCAGGCTGAGAAGGACCGTCTCACCGAGAAGATGCAGAAGGCTCTTCTGGGAGATATCGACGTGAACGCGCTGGAGAAAGAAGCCTCCAAGTACGAGAATATGTCCGAGGCGGAAATTACGGAGATGATGGGGAACAAGACTCTCTCGGCCCTCGACCCCGTTTACGACCGCAATGCCGCCGACATCCAGAAATATATGGGTGTGACTGCCGCCGAACTGAAGGCAGCATCCCGCGCCCAGATGAGGAACGCCAATCCCGGCAAGGAATGCCCTGAAATGCAGGCACTTAACAATAAGTCAAAGGCCTACCAGAAAGCCCAGGCAGCCAAGGATCCTACTTTCCAGGCTAAGGCGAATGCCTTTGAAAAGCGCATGCAGGCGGAGACCCGCGAGGCAACCATGAAGGCTTCCAGTTTGAGCAGCATGGGCGGAGGCATCGGCAGCATGATGAACGCTATGGAGAAGGCTAAACCCATCATGGAACTGGAGCAGAAGATGTCCAACTACTTCATGAAAACCCAGAAGTTGCTTGAGGTTCCGGACAATGCCGTGGATGCCAAGTTCTCCGCGGCCGACCGCAAGAAACTGCTCGACCTCAAGGAGAAGATTTATGCTACGGACAACCCTTCCGTCTACAATCCTCTCTTCCAGCAGGCATACGAGATAATCAAGACCTATCGCGATCGCGCCGCCCAGGTATGGGCCGCCGATGTGCAGAAGCGCTTCGACCAGATGAAGGCCAATATGTCGGAGCTGATCAAGTTGAACCGTCAGGCCGTGGCCGATGAGATCATCCCCGAATGCGCCCTGTGGCGTATGCCGCTGAATGCGGTGATCAGCGCGGGTGATATCCTTGCAGAGGCCTACAGCGAATGCCCTGCCGAGTATCCTCCGATGTATAATCAAGAGGTGATCCGCGAGGTTCCGGTGTCCAAGGTGCCCGGCACCTATGCTGCAGGCTGGTTCCCGGAGTTCTCGGTGTTCGGCGCTTCTCACTTCGACGATATAGTGGCCGGCAAGTACTTCTTTGCCAGCAACGCCGAGGGTGAAGTCTATCAGTTCAACGCCGGCAACTGGACCAAACTGACGAACGAGAAAGTCAAGGAACTGAGCAAGATGAAGTACGACTATGAGATCGGAGACAAGTCTTGGACTTCGCAGGATGGCAAGCGTATTGTGAAATTCAATGCCGCAGGCGGTTACATAATGCTCCCCGAGGGGGATGAAATCTTCCAGCCTCATGCCTGGAAGGCTTATTCAAACCGTATCCAGTGGGTTTATATGAATACCACGGAGGACGGTAAAATCCAGTTGATCCTTTGCACTTACAAGCTTTAATAATTGCACTCTACATGATGACAGCGGCCCCTTCCGGGACCGCTGTCTCCGTCATGCCCGGCAACATTGTTTCCGTCATGCCCGGCACCTCTTCCACCGTCATGCCCGGCTCCGACCGGGCATCCCACGCCTCCTGGCACGACGTCTGGAAGACCTTCGACGTCGACCCCCTTATCGCCGAGGCAGTAGTCTGGCCGGAAATGGAACGCTACTCCCGCTGGCAGGACGCCATGGAAACATCCGCCAACTACGGCAGTTACGTCACCAACGGAGGCGGTCCGGACTACTCCATCGGCCGCTTCCAGATGAAACCATCCTTCGTAGAAAACCTGGAAAAAGCCTGGATGCGCAGCGGCCGTGCGCGCAAGTACAACCTGTGGTTCGACACGGCCGACAATGCCACCGCCCGCCGAATCCGCATCTCCCGCCTGCAAAAAGAAGAATGGCAGGTGATCTATGCCGGCGTTTTCCTGCGGCTGCTGTATGCATCCTACGGATCCTTTAACAAGAAGGGTGAGCATACGCAGGATGGGCTGGAGACCTTGCCGGTGGAGGAACAGGTGCGTCTGGCTGCGACCGCATACAATCGCGGATGCGTCTGGGCAGCCCCTGGCTACGGGGACCTGGACCGTCTGCGGGAGCACGCCGGCGAGAAGCACTTCCACTACGCCCTCATCCCCTCCAGACACACCCGTCGCTATTGCTACGGGACCCTGGCGGTGAAGCACTACAGGAAACTTATTTCGCGAAATAGGCCGGACTGTCCTTGAGCCACTGCGGCTTGAACTGCTCGCTGCCCTCGCCGATATGGCCGATGATGCGGCGGATGTGGAGGATGTTGCGGCCGTAGTAGTCTTTTTCGCCGGGGATGAGCGAGTTGATGCGCACCATCTGCGATGCGTGGATGATTTTATGGTCGCCTATGCAGATGGCTACGTGCCCGACGGAAGTATCGCCGAAGAACACCAGGTCGCCTTTCTGCATCTCCTCGAAGGGGATTTCCACGCCGCACTGCACCTGCTGGGATGCGTCCCGCGGCAGAAGGATGCCGTTCATGAAGTAGCAGAATCCAGTCAGGCCGCTGCAGTCGAAGTGTCCCGGGGACATCCCGCCCCACATATAGGGAGCCCCGAGGTAGGACTTTGCAAGGTTGATGATATCTTCTATCTTCTGCTCTGTTGATTCCGCCGCTTCAACTTTTGCCCACGAGCGAAAATCGACCATCCCGGCCCTTTGAGTGTCGGTCGCTTTCACCATATTACCCATCAGCAGACTGGCCTCAGGGACATTCTGCAGGCATATCCATTTCGGCGCTTTCAGATACTTTTCTGCCTCTTTGCGTGTCATCGGCGCCAGGGTAGCACCGTAGAGTTTGGTTTGTTTTTGCTCCTCCGGGCTGAGTTCCCGGGTCGGGGCAAGCGCCAGTTCATTCACCCATCCTTCGTAAGGCTCCGGCGTCTGGATCCGCACCCAATAGCCCTTGCGCTCCAGCACCTGCACCAGCGTCCCCATCCGCGTCTGGCTCACACATTCGCTAGTGTATCGCGGCTCCGCCCGCATGAACGCATCGCTCACATTCACCACCGCCCATAGGGTGTTATCGTTTTTAGTCTCTCCCCTTACCTGAACGCAGGACAGTGTGCTCAGCGCAATGGCCAGCGCAACTAAGGCTAAGGTGGCCGTTCCCTGGAACTTGTTAATAATCATATATTTACGCATTTTGGGTTGGTCAAAAACCGGGGACCCATTTTGGTTAATTATCTGTGACTCAAGCACTTGCCGGGAACGGGGCATTCAGGGAGGCCAGCCAGGCGTGGTGCCGGAATATCGTCTTTAGGCAAATGTAGGGAAAAATCAGCAATTTGCTATCTTTGTATTCGATGAAACGTGTTGTCTTCATAGTCCTGATATTTATCCTCGCGATTTCCGCTACGCCTGTCCAGCGGAGCGTAAACACCCTCGACTCCAAGGGCGGAGCGTTGGAGAACAGCACGTGGGGGATATTGGCGGTGAATTTCCAGGGGGATACCCTTGCGCAACTGAATAAAGGCAAGCGCCTGACGCCCGCGAGCAACATGAAACTCGTCACCACGGCAGCGGCCTACCTCAAACTCGGGCGCAACTACACATTCAAAACGCAGATAGCCACCGACGGCGTTATCCAGGACTCCACCCTCGTCGGCAACCTCTACATAATCGGCGGCGGAGACCCGCTGATAGGCGACCTTTTCACCTATCTTCCGAGCGAGGACGTGCCTTTCGGCAAGTGGCGCAAGGTGCTGGAGGATAATGGGATACGCCGGATAGAGGGGGATATCGTTGGCGACGGCGCTTATTTCAGTGGCGAGAGGCGGCATAGCGACTGGAGTACGGAGGATGAGATAAGCAAGGATGGGGTGGTGCCGGTGGGGCTGACGTGGCGCGGCAAGATGGAGGATAGTCTGCCGGATGGGCCGCTCGCTGCCGCCGCGCATTTTCATCGCTGGCTGCTCCAAAACGGCATTGCAGTAACCGGCGTAGCAAAGGCATCGCAGGAGTCAGTCGTTTACTCCGCTACCGCCACGCACGGGCTCGCTCAAAAAACTTCCGTAAACGACAACTCCTGCGCTGCCAGCACACCCGATTCGCTGACGCTTCTCGGCACCGCATCATCCGCCACGCTGAACCACATCGCGACGATCACGAATCATCAGTCAGACAATTTCTGCGCGGAAACGCTGATAAAGGCTATCGGCAAAGCCAATAACGGCAGCGACGATTATGACACCGCCACGGAAGCCCTGCACCGGGCACTCGCGCCCATCTGCATGGCAGGCCCCAGCACCAAAATGCGCTTCGCCGACGGCAGCGGCCTCTCGCGGAAAAACTTCCTCTCCCCCGAATTTATCGTAGGCGTACTCCTGGGCATGTCCCGCACATCCTTATATAAAGACTACCTCAACTCACTGCCCCGCCCCGGACGGAAAGACGGCACGCTGGTCGCACGCCTCCCGAAGGCCCCCGCGCCGGTGAAAAACCGCATCTACATGAAAAGCGGCAGCCTCGGCGGAGTGCGCTGCTTCAGCGGATACATCCTCCCCTCGGACGGAAACAGCAAGAAAACCATCGCCTTCAGCATAATGGTGAACAACCACGTCGGCAAATCATCCGAACTCACGCAGACGCTGGACAAACTCATCCTCGAATTAGCAAACGAAAACTGATATGAAACGCATCCTCCTCGCACTGGCAGCAGTCCTCGCCATCATCCCCGCGGCAAACGCCCAGAAACCCCTGATTTTCAATAAGGTAGAAATCAAGGGCACGGTGGACGAAATGGTCGCGGCCCTCGGCAAAAAAGGCTTCAAATACGAAGAAACCAACGACGGCGTGCCGCTGGTGATCGGCAAGTTCGCGGGCTACTCCGACGTGGAAGTGAACATCATTCCGAACGAAGACGGGCAGGTATGCGCCATCCGCGCCGAAATCCCCCCGAGACTCTCCTGGGTGAAGTTGGAGAACGACTACGCCGGCCTCAAGGCCATGCTAACCAAGCAATACGGCAAGCCGGTGGAAGTTGTGGAGGAGTTCAAGGACGGGCCCTTCGAAGAGAGTTCCGGCAAACTGGTCAGCCTCATCAAGAACAACTGCACCTACCGCACGGTATTCGAGGCCAAGGAAGGGAAAATAACCCTGATGCTGAAGCACCAGGGTCCTATTTGCTACGCCTGCATCCTCTACGAGAACGCGGCCGAATAAGTACCGCTAGAGGGATTCAATCCACGCCTTCATCTCCGGCACCTTCGCGAGTGCACTCTGGAACAGCGCCCACTGGTTGCGGGTGCGGTCCATGTTGTGAGTGGGATATTTGATCTTGTAGTAGGTGTCCCCGTTGATATAGTCCGCGAAGAAACGCACGCACTGCATGTAGGGAAAAAGGCAGGCCGCGAAGGGCAGCATATCCTTCTCCAGCGGGGTCAGGAAGACCTTGGCGGATTCGATGTAGCCCTTGCTGAAGGCCTTGAAAATCTCCATGTTGAAACCCACCTTGGAGGTATCGGGATCATCCTCCGCAACAAAGTTGGCCGCTGTGCGCAGGAAATCTCCGAAGTCGGAGAAGACGAAACTCGGCATGATGGTGTCCAGGTCGATGACGCAGAGCACGTTGCCGGCCTTGTCGAAGAGCATGTTGTTGACCTTGGTGTCGCAGTGGCAGATGCGCTTGGGCAGTTTGCCCTCGCGGTGCAGGCGCTCGGCCTTGGTCATCTCTTCCTCATATTTATAAATTTCCTCCACCAGCGCTTTCACCTCGGGATCCGCCATGCGCCCGGCCTTGTCCGCCGCCACCGCCTCGCGAAGTTGGCGGGCGCGGAGTTCCATGTTGTGGAAGTCGGGGATGGGCTCGCCGAGGGTGTCCGGGATGTCCGCGAGTTGGGCCTCGAAGCGGCCGAACGCCTTGCCGGCGTAGTAGGAATATTCCGGGGTGACCGCCTCGAAAGTGAGGGCGTCGGGGATGAAAACTGAGATGCGCCAGTAGGTCTCACCGTCAGTCCAGTAGGTCTTCGGGGAGTCTTTCAGAGGCACGAAACGGAGCACCTTGCGGTCCAGGTCATCCTCCCCCGCGGCCTCCAACTTTGCGCGGATGTGGCGGGTGACGCATTCTATGTTGTGCTGTAGCAGTTCGACATCCTGGAAGATGGCGTTGTTGATGCGCTGGAGCACGTAGGCCTCGGGGCCGTCGGTCTCCACCTTGAAAGTGTCGTTGATAAGGCCGTTGCCCAGGGGCTTGATTTCTTTGATGTTACCCTTGATTGCGAATTTGCCGGTGATGGCGGCGAGTTCCTGCTGCGTTTTCATCTGATTGGATTATTAGTTCTGCGAAGATAGTTAATTTTCGTATATTTGCGATTGAACAAAACCACATTGTTATGAGGAAACTGTTTATTCTTCTGGTTCTGCTGATGACCGTCTGCACCACGGTATTCGCCGAACCCGGCGAGAAGAAAGAGGCTCGCAGAGCCCGGAAAGATTCCATAAAAGTAGCCGAAATGGTCGGCGCCCATCGCAAAGGCACGAAGATCAAACTGGACGGCATCGTCCTGACCCCGGAGCAGCAGACCTTGCTGCTCTCGAATATCGATTCTCTTGACTTCAATCCTGAATGGGCCGCTTACAAAAAGCAGAGGCATCTTGGCAACGGGCTGGCCATCGGCGGATCGGTGCTTGTCGGTGCAGGTGCCGCTGCAGAGGTAGTGGCCCTGGGCTATGTCATGGTCGGTGTTCTGGTCGCGGCGCTCACTCTTGGGCAAGCGGATATGAATGAGATCCTTAAGCCGGCCGGATATTGGGCCACGGGTGGCCTGGTCGCAGCCGGCGTCGGTGCCGGCGTGATGGCAGTCGGCATCCCTATAAGAGTGAAGGCGGACAAGAATATGAAGGTCATATGCGAAGGTTATAATAATGCCACCGTGCGCGTGGAGAGTTCGGTGATTTTCGGCACTACCGCCTCCGGTATAGGTTTATCGTTTAATTTCTAATTGCATGAAAAAAATCCTCATCATACTTGCGCTGGCAATTGGCCAACTTTGCGCCGCCCAGCCGGACTTCAGTCAGTTCCCGAACCCCGAGTTCGCCAAGATGATCTACGAGCGTCCGTGGATCGCCAACCTCAACGCCTGTCCCTACGAACTGGCCGGCACTCCGGGCAAACTCAGCAAAGCCCCCCGCGGCTATAAACCCTTCTATATCAGCCACTACGGGAGGCACGGCACCCGCTCCGGCTGGGATCAGGACAAGTATGAAATCATCATCTCCGCCCTCACCAAGGCCAAGGATGCCGGCATCCTCAGCGCCAGCGGAGACTCCCTGCTGAATGAGACCATCCTCGTTAAGGAGGCGACCAACAAGATGGATGGGAGGCTCACCGTGCGCGGCCAGCGCGAGCATCGTGAAATCGCCGGGAGGATGTACAAGAACTTTCGCCGGGTATTCCGCGGCAGCAAGAACATCCGAGTGAACAGCAGCACCGTGCCCCGCTGCCTCGTGAGCATGGCGGCATTCACCAACCGCCTGAGCGAACTTGATCCCCGTCTGGACATCGTGATGGACTGCGGCGAAGAAATCCAGAAGGAAATCAGCAACGACCACGGCGGAAGGATCCGGGAACGCCGCCGCCACATCCTGGACACCATCCGGGCCAACTTTTCCCCGGACCTTTCCGGGATGATGGCACGCCTGTTCACGGATGTAGATGCTGCCGCTGAATTCGCTCCGGATCCAATCAAACTCTCCGGCGCCATCTTTGCGGTCGGGCGCATCAGCCGCTCCTTCGACTTCGACTTCAACACCTACCGGTTCCTGCCTCTCGAGGCGGTGTACGGCTTGTCCGACTACAACAATATCAGCATGTATCTGGGAGAATGCAACTCCGTGGAATTCGGGGACATACGCATGGAAAAGACCCAGCCTCTGGTGCAGATGCTTCTCCGCCAGGCGGATGACGCCCTCGCCAACGGCTCGGTTGCGGCCGACCTCCGTTTCGGGCACGACTATCCCCTTATGGCACTCTGCTGCTATATCGGAGTAGAAGGAATCAGCGAGCGATATACCTGGAGGGAAGCGCAGCAGCACTTCATCGCCACCCTGTACTCCCCCTTCGCAGGCAACCTGCAACTGATTTTCTACCGCTCCCGCAAGGCAGACAAGCCGGTGCTGGTGAAGGTGCTGGTTAATGAGCGGGAGGTCCGGCTGAATGGCCTGGAGCCCGTTCAGGGGGTGTACTACAGTTGGGAAGAACTTCGCGAGAAAATTTCCTGCTGATTTTTTTGCAAATTAGCAAAAGTATTGTACCTTTGCAGTCCGCTTTTTGAGCGGACACCTATTGAGATGTGGTGTAATGGTAGCACTACAGATTCTGGCTCTGTCAGTGAGGGTTCGAATCCTTCCATCTCAACAAAGTTACAGCCGGGCGCAATGCGCCTGGTTTTTGTGACGGAGAGCGACAAGAGCTCGCTCTTGAGAGTTCTCCGGCGCAAAAACCAAATTCGGCAAAGCCGATACGGATGTAACTTTGTCCACGCGCCGCAGGCAGGAAGGATAGCGCGAGCAAAGCGAGCGGAATCCTTCCCCCAAAAAGCCGCGGGACAAAATGGCGGGGTAGCTCAGCTGGTTAGAGCGTCGGATTCATAATCAGGAGGTCGAGGGTTCGGGTCCCCCTCCCGCTAC
>JAFZIX010000206.1 GCA_017554135.1 Bacteroidales bacterium
ATCAAGCCCTGCAAAGTATGGGCGTCAAATATGCCTATGCCGATTTTGACGACGAGCGTCTGGTCAATCTCCAGGCCGACCAGCTTAACGATGTACTGGAGATACTCTACAAGATCTACGGCGATTTCAATTACCTCCTGCTCGACGAAATCCAGAACGTAGAAGGCTGGCACCTGTTCGTGAACCGTATGCTCCGCAAGAAGATGCACATCATCATCACGGGCTCCAACGCCAAACTGCTCAGCAGCGAGCTAGCTACCTTCTTAACCGGCCGCAACAAAGAGATTCCACTATATCCTTTCTCCTTCAAGGAGTTCTGCATAATGAAAGAAGTGGACACTGACCATCGAACCACCAAGGCCGAAGGCTTCCGCCGGGCGGCATTCGACGAGTACTTGAAGCAGGGCGGCTTCCCCGAGTTGCTGGTGATTGAGGACAACGAGGGGTATGTCAATACACTGGTAGAGAACATCCTGAAACGGGATATTGAGAAACGTTTCAAGATTGTGTATAAAGCCGCCTTTGAGCAGATGGCCCACCACCTCTTAAACGTGTCTCCGACCATTGTTGTCACTACCGACCTGGCGGACCTCTTCCACTTCAAGTCCGAGCATACGGCAAAGAATTATGTCGATTATCTCAAACAGGCCTACATGCTCATCGGCGTTCAGAAGTATTCACCCAAGAGCAAGCAGCGGACCGTACAGGAAAAAGTCTATGCTGTGGATGTAGCCATGATGGACCAACGGGAAAACGCCTTTGCCGGAGAGAATCTTGGATACCGTTTGGAGACCATCGTAGCCGTGCACCTGATCCGCAAATGCAAGATGGAAGGAAGGGACGTCTATTATCTGAACGACCGCTCCGGCGAATGTGATTTCGTTGTTTGCAAAGGCAATAAGGTAGAGCAGTGCATACAGGTCTCCTACGAAATCTCAGCCGAAAAGACCCGCAAGCGTGAGATTGGCGGCCTGCTTCTGGCTGCGAAACAGACAAAATGCGAGAGCCTCTTATTACTTACCGACCACGAGAGCGAAGAAATCATGCATGACGACCACAAGATAAAGGTTCAGCCGGTGTATGAGTGGAGCTTGGAGATACTACCTTAAAACAACTCATCATCGAGGAGAGATTTCGTATTATATCACTTCTCTACTTTTTTGTGTTACGTTTCCAGAGGTTGCGTGTTGTATGAGTAGACGACACGGAAGAGAGTACAATTGCTGCAGCGATGGCTGACTATTTGACAGATGCGTTCATACGGCTTCGGCAGAGGCTTAAATGGGTTTCCGGCAGGATTTTGCCGGACGCCGATGGCGCGGAGGACATCCTGCAGGAAAGTTTCGTGAGGCTATGGCGCCGACAGTATCCGCTGCAATCGGAAAAGGAAGCCGAAGCGCTGCTCACCCGGACGGTCCGGAATGCCAGCCTGAATGAACGACGACGAGCTCGGTCGGCACCCCTGGAAAGGGACTATGCCGATGAAAGTCCCGACACGGAAGAAAAAGAACGAGCATTCGTCCAGATGAAGGAAAAGATTCAAACTGAGTTAACAGATACTCAACGATACATACTGGAGGAGAAAGAATACGGAGGAAGAACCTTAGAAGATATAGCGGCAGAATTAGGGATGGAGCCCACGGCAGTGAGAATGCAATTGTCCCGAGCCCGCAAAACACTTAGAAATGCTTTGAAGGATGACAGATAAAGAGAAATATATGAACCTGATGCAGCGCTACTGGGATGCGGAGACCACTCCTGAGGAGGAGCGGGATCTGGCCAGGTATGTTGCAAGGGTGGACGACCCTGAGTTCGAGGAACTGCGGGGCGTTTTGGGTTATCTGTCCATCGGCAAAGAGAAAAAGGTTCGGAAAGCCAGAACCGTCCACCTATTCCCTCTGGTTGCCGTTGCAGCCAGTATCGCCGCCGTTATTGCTATCGGCTTCAGCCTCAGGTACAGCGGAGCCAAAGCAGATGATGAACTATATATCTGTTACTCGTATGGGGAGAAGATGACCGACAACCAACAGGTAATGGCGTCTGTCGAGTCTTCCCTTGCCGATTTCTTTGGAGGAAGTTCTCCTGTAGAAGCGAATTTATTTGAAATGTTTGAGCGATGAAGAGGTTATTAATATGCATAATGGCCTTGCTCTTGTTTTCTGGAGCAGCATTTGCCCAGCGAGGGCTGAACTGCTATCCCGTCTTCCGGGGAAAGATTGTCCCGGCAAAGCGGATGATAGTCACGGAAGCACGAGGAGAAAGCATGGCTACATATAAATTGGATTACTACCACAGCGTTCAATTCCAGGTCGATGAGGAGACTGCCAAGAAGGTGACTGAATTGATTCAGGCAGACGCAGCCGATGCACAATCGGCCCAGACCGAAATGACTGGCGAACTCATGACATACGCCTTGATACAGCCCACTCCGTTCGCACGGGTGCGCCGCTATCTTTGCTACCAGGCCAGACCTGTCGGAACTGCCTGGATCATTACAATCCTTTATCTTGAGGGTAGCGCCACCCTTGATGATTTACGTTCCATGTTTGAAAAGCAATAACCCCATGAAGCACCTTGCAATCACAATATTATCAGCCATTATTGCCATTTCCGCCTCCGCTCAGGAAGTTGACTCCACAGCAACTGTGACTGGAGACAAACTCAATTTTGAGCAGCCGCGTTTCCTGGTTTCAGATTATTTCAGCAGCGTGAAGGCTCATCTTTCCCACGAAGGGCGAAAGGGATGGAAACCGGAGTTTTCTTTACGCGCCAATGCGGAGTTGTTTGACTGCTCCGCTATCTTGACAGGGGGCATCCGTACCAGCCAGAACAAGGTTTTCGGGCTGGGCGTCGGATGGGGGCAAGCGTTTTTTATTTTTGGCCCAGAGTCACATCCCACCGGGCAACGTATCAACATTGTTGCTTATCATCGACATTATATCCCTCTTGGGCACAGAAAGAATTTCTCCCTATACAGTGATATCATGCTGGGCGCGCGCGTCATTTATAAAATGAGCGACTGGTATATGGAAAACGGAGTTATAGACTCCCCCGGAGCAGAGCCAAGATATCCGGTTCTTCCGGGAGACTGGAGGTTCTGGGGATCTTGGCAGCCTGGCATTGCATTCAGTATGTGGGGAAAGTCCAACTTCTTCGTTGGCCTCAGCATCGGCCCTACCATCGGAATGCACGCGGGCATTACCTTATAAACTGAGTTATATAACACGGAAAAGCCAGGCAAATTGCCTGGCTTAATTCGTAGCCCTGAGTGGAATC
>JAFZIX010000207.1 GCA_017554135.1 Bacteroidales bacterium
AACATCACCCCGGACCATCTCGACCGTTACGACTACAACTTCGAGAACTACATCCGTTCCAAGTTCCGCATCACGCAGAACCTGAGGCCGGAAGACTGCTTCATATTCGATTCCGACGACGCCATCACCATCGACCACCTCAACAAGATAGTGCTGCAGGCCAAGATGCTCCCCTTCACCCAGGAGAAAGAGGTGAAGCAAGGCGCCTTCCTGCGGGACGATAAAATCGTGGTGCGTTACGAACAGAGCGAGAGTGAAATCTATCTGAAGGAACTCGCCCTCGGTGGCAGGCACAACATCTACAACTCCATGGCAGCAGCCCTTGCGGCCAAGGCGGCGGGTATCGACAACGAAGTCATACGCAACAGCCTCAAGACCTTCAAGGCGGTCGAACACAGATTGGAGCCCGTCCTCAGCGTAGGCGGTGTGCTCTACATCAACGACTCAAAGGCCACAAACGTGGATGCGGCATGGTATGCCCTCGAGTGCCAGACCAATCCCGTGGTTTGGATAGTAGGCGGCAAGGACAAGGGCAACGACTACAGCGTGCTCACCGACCTGGTGAAGGAAAAGGTGAAGGCAATCGTCTGCCTCGGAGTAGACAACAGCAAGATTCACGCGGCATTCGAGGAAATAGTCGGCAGCGACAAGATCTGCGACGCCCTCAGCGCCGAAGAGGCCGTCAAGGCTTCCGCATCATTCGCAGAGCAGGGAGACGTGGTGCTTCTGAGCCCCTGCTGCGCAAGCTTTGACCTCTTCGACAACTATGAGGACCGCGGCGAGAAATTCAAGGAAGCCGTAAGGAGACTGTAAAAGATGGCAGACAAGAAAAAGACATTCTGGAACATTTTCGAGAACACCGAGGGAGACAAGGTGGTCTGGATCATCGTGCTGATGCTGATCATGTTCTCCATCCTATGCATCTTCTCGTCCACCTCCAGACTGCTCGGCCCCGGCCAGAGCCGTCTGGACCTTGTGTGGGACCACCTGAAGATCGTCATCCTCGGCATAGGTCTTATTCTTGCCTGTTACTTCATCCCCACCGAAACGCTGCGCAAGCTTTCCAGCGTGGGATTCATACTCTCCCTGGGCCTGCTGGGCCTGCTGATTTCCGGGGTAGACCTGGGATTCGTGCGGTCCATCGAGATCAACGGCGCACGGCGCATCATCCAGGTAGGCCCGCTGCAGCTTCACGTGAACGAAGTGGTGAAGGTGGCGATGGTGCTCTACCTTGCCTGGGCCATCGACGCATTCAAGCGCAAGGACCTGAAACTCCTAAACGACACGCCGAAATACCAGAAGATATTCTACATCTACGGCCCCTTCCTGCTGACCACCCTGCTGCTGCTCCCGGGCAGCAACTCGGCGGCCCTGTTCACCGGAGGCATACTTTTCCTCACCATCCTTCTCGGGGGCGATTCCACCAAGGACATGGGCATACTGCTGCTCGCGGGCATCGCCGCCCTGGCCCTCTGCGTCGGTGTATACAAAATCTCCGATGGTAAACTGATGGGACGTATCGGCACCGGTCTCTCCCGCATATTCGACAATGAAGATTACGAAGCACAGGTGATGAAGTCCAGGGTAGGCAGCGTGGATTATTACCAGGCGCTGGACGAAATCCGCCAGCCCTATAGTGCAAAGATAGCGGTGCATCAGGGCGGCATAATAGGCAAGGGTCCGGGACAGAGCACCCAGCGCTATGTGGTGCCGGATATATCTGAAGACTACATGTACAGCTTCATCATAGAGGAATACGGCATTATAGGAGGAATGATAATTGTCTTCCTCTACTTGTCGCTGCTGGCCCGCAGTTCGATTATAGTGCGCAACTGCGGCAAGGACCTCTATGCCAAGCTGGCGGTTGCCGGACTGGCCATGCTTATTTGCGGGCAGGCCTTCCTGCACATCTGCGTCAACGTGGACATCGGCCCCATGACGGGCCAGACGCTGCCGCTGGTAAGCCACGGCGCATCCGCATTCCTCTGCTTCTGCATAGCCTTCGGAGTAATACTTTCCATTAGCAAAACGGCCGCCAAGCGGATTGCGAAGGAAACCAGGGATGCGAATCCTCTCGTGGACCTGCACCAGGACCAGACCGTGGAGATCGGGCTGGCCGACCTCGAAAGTTTCGAGAGCGGCAACGATATGAACCAGGAACTAACTGACGATGAATATGGAATATAAGAAAATACGCGCCATAATCAGCGGCGGCGGCACGGGAGGGCACATCTTCCCGGCCATAAGCATCGCGGACAAACTCAAGGAACTCAATCCCGAGACCGAAATCCTCTTCGTCGGAGCAGAAGGCAAGATGGAGATGGAGAAGGTGCCTGCCGCCGGCTACAAGATAGTGGGTCTGCCCATCAAGGGCCTGCAGAGGCAGTTGAACTGGCGCAACATCGTCAATGATATCAAAGTTCCCTTCCTCATGCTCAAGAGCGAGCGTATGGCCTCGCGCGTGATAGACGAGTTCAAGCCGGACATCGCCATCGGCGTGGGCGGATTCGCCAGCGCCCCCCTGCTCCGCAAGGCAACTGCGAAGGGC
>JAFZIX010000018.1 GCA_017554135.1 Bacteroidales bacterium
CTGGACGGCACCGTGATCTTCGCAGACTGGGCGGACGGCAGCGGCTATTCCCTCGCAATCCAGCACGAAAGCGGCATTGTATCTTTTTACAAGCATAACCAGAAACTCCTACGCAAACTGGGCGACAAGGTCAGCGCCGGCACTCCGGTGGCCCTTGTGGGCAGCACCGGCGGACTCACCGCCAGCGACCATCTCCGTTTCGAACTCTGGCACAACGGAGAGCCCATAGATCCATCCAGATACTGTAAATTCTAGCAAAGAGTGAAACGCAGGATAGCAATACTCGGTTCCACCGGTTCAATCGGCACCCAGACTCTGGACATAGTGCGCCAGCACAGGGATATGTTCGAGGTGGAACTCATCTCCGCCAACAGCAGTACCGGACTGCTGGTTCAGCAGGCCAAGGAATTCGACGTCAACAACGTGGTCATCTGCGACGAGAGCAAGTATGCCGAGGTCGCGGAAGGGTTGAAGGACAGCGGCAGCAAGGTCTTCGCCGGTATTGACAGCCTGTGTTCGCTCGTGGCTGCGGAGGATGTGGACATTGTGGTGGGTGCGATGGTGGGATTCAGCGGCCTAAGGCCTACCCTGGCGGCGCTCGAAGCCGGAAAGATTGTAGCCCTGGCCAACAAGGAGACCCTGGTCGCCGCCGGCAGCATTGTAACCCGCACGATGCGCGAGCACAATGCCGTCATCCTGCCCGTAGATTCCGAGCATTCCGCCATCTTCCAGTGCCTTCTCGCCGCACAGGGCAATGCGGTCGAAAAGATACATCTCACGGCCTCCGGGGGCCCTTTCCGTACCTGGAGCAAGGAGCAGATTGCAGCCGCCACCGCCACCCAGGCACTCAAGCATCCCAACTGGAGTATGGGCTCCAAGGTCACGATAGATTCATCCACCATGATGAACAAGGGATTCGAGGTGATCGAGGCCCGCTGGCTCTTCGACATCCCGGCAGAGCGAATCAACGTGGTGGTGCACCCCGAATCCATCATCCATTCGATGGTGGAGTTCGAAGACGGCGCGGTGATTGCGCAGCTCGCCAGTCCGGATATGCGCGAACCCATAGGTTTCGCATTGAGTTTCCCCGCCAGGATTCCAGTCGGCAACAAGAAACTGGATTTCGGGGAACTGGGAAAACTGACATTTGAAAACGCCGATCTGGACCGTTTCCCCTGCCTCGCCCTCGCTTATGAGGCAATCAAAAGAGGAGGAAACGCTCCTTGCGCACTTAATTCTGCCAATGAAATTGCGGTTGCAGCCTATCTGAAGGGCGAAATCGGATTCTACGACATCGCCCGCCTGTGCGAGCAGGCGCTCGTTGGCTTGAATTTTGTTGCAGCACCTTCGCTCGACGATATTTTCGCCACCCACAATGAAACGGCGGAGAAGACTCGGGCAGTTATCCGGTAATGGTATTTTTGATTAAACTCCTGCAAGTAGTCCTTGCTCTTTCAATACTGATCGTGGTGCACGAATTCGGGCACTTCACGTTTGCGAAACTTTTCCGCATCCGTGTGGAGAAGTTTTTCCTGTTTTTCGACGCCGGCGGAACCTTCCTGTTCAGTACCAAGCGCAGCAAATGGTTCACCCGCATCTGTCCAAAGGCCCTGAAATGGGAGACCGAATACGGCATAGGCTGGCTTCCTCTCGGAGGCTATTGCAAGATTGCGGGAATGATAGACGAGAGCATGGACCTGGAGCAGATGAAGCGTGCCCCCCAGGCCTGGGAGTTCCGCACCCACGGCCCCTGGCAGAGGCTTATGGTCATGGCCGGAGGAGTGCTCTACAACTTCATTTTCGCCATCCTGGCCTTCAGCCTTATAATGGCAATCTGGGGGCAGAGTTATATCCCCAACGAGGGCTCCAAGATCTATCCCAACGCTCTTGCGGAGGAAATGGGCTTCCGCGCCGGAGACGAGATTCTTTCGTTCGATGACTACGTGCCGGAGAACTTCGGGATGCTGCAGGCAGATCTGGCACGCCGCAAAGTGCGCCAGGCGCACATCCTCCGGGGCACCGACACTGTCACCCTCTACATAGACGGCGCCATGCTAGGGCAGGTGCTGAATTCCCAGTACATGTTCGACCTGGCCATCCCATTCTGCATCGATTCCGTTGCCGCGGACGGCGTGAATGCAGGATGCGATCTCCGAAGAGGAGACCGCATCACTGCCATTTCCGGGCAGAAGGTGGAGTTCCTGCAGGACGGACGCAAACTCTTCGCGGAGGCTCCAGGGCAGACTCTGGAGGTTTTGGTGGATCGCGACGGCGACTCGCTCCTCCTCCCTGTGAAAGTGGACAGTGCCGGGAGAATAGGAGTCTTTATGCAGACTCCCACCATCCGCACCATGAAATACAAGGGCCTGCAGGCCATTCCCGCCGGCCTTAAGTTCACCGGAAGCACCATAGCCGGATACCTCCGGGACCTCCGCCTGCTCGCCACCCCGTCCTCCGGAGCCTACAAGTCCGTGGGCAGTTTCATCGCCATCGGGCAGGCCTTCCCGTCCGTCTGGGACTGGTATCAGTTCACCTTCCTGCTGGGGCTCTTCTCCATCATGCTTGGGGTGATGAACCTGCTTCCCATCCCCGCCCTGGACGGCGGACACATAGTTTTCACACTGTTCGAGATTATCACCGGACGCAAACCTTCCGACCGCTTCATGGCAGGCGCACAGATGATAGGCATGATCCTGCTTCTCGGCCTGATGCTGCTGGCGTTCGGGAATGACATTGGAAGATTGATACATTGATTATATGAAAAGAATCTTAACCCTCGTTTTCGCCGTGCTGGCCCTCGTTTCCTGCGTAGGCAAGCATCAGGCCCTGCTTCCCAACGTAAGCGGGAAGGCCGGAGAGATTATGGTAGTCATCGAAAAGAACGACTGGGAAGGCGCCGTCGGCAATGCCACCCGGGAACTTCTGGCCTGCGACTGCCCCTGGTTCCTGATGAGGGAGCCGCTGTATTCCCTGAGCAACGTCACCCACGGAGGATTTGGGGACATCTTCAAGGTGCACCGCAACATCGTTTTCTTCGACATCAATCCCCAGGTGGCAACTACCGGCGTGAAATACCTGCAAAACGTGTGGGCCTCCCCTCAGGCAGTAGTGAATGTATCAGCTCCGGATGCACAGACTGCCGTTGAACTGCTGGAGAAGGATGGTGCAAAGATTACCGCTTTTATCGAGCAGGCCGAGCGGGACCGCGTTATTCGCAATACCATGCGCTACGAAGAGAAGAATCTGGGTGCGATGGTGGCCGAGATTTTCGGTGGATGCCTGCATTTCCCTACCGGATACCAGTTCAAGAAGAAGACTGCGGATTTCATCTGGATCGCGGATGAGAAACAATATACGATACAGGGCGTGTTCGTATATCGCTACCCTGCCCTGGGCACTGACGAGGATTTCAGCGCCGCCACAATAATCGCTCACCGCAACGAGGTGCTGCGCAACAATGTGCCCGGCATGTTCGACAAGACCTACATGACCACAGGCACGGTGCCAAGCCCCTCGGTAGAGTATCTGAAGTATCAGGGCCGCAGTTTTGCCCAGACCCGCGGATACTGGGAAGTGGCCAACGATTATATGGGAGGGCCTTTTGTTTCGCATTCTTTCTATAGCCCGGACGGAATCTACGTGGTAGTGTGCGATGCGTTTGTTTACGCACCCAAATATGACAAGCGTCAGTACCTGCGTCAGGTGGAGTCCTTGCTGTATTCCTGGGAGTGGAAAGAAGAAAAGGCGCAAAATTAGTTGCGAATATAAAAAATATTCGTACCTTTGCACTCCTTTTGAAATGCTGGTGGGTTCCTATAACGGTTAGTACTCAGGATTTTCATTCCTGCAATAGGAGTTCGATTCTCCTACCCACTACGAAAAAAATTATAAAAAAGTATAACAATGGCAAACAACGCATCAGCAGAGAAAGCCAATCGCCAAGGCGAAAGGCGTAAATTGCATAACAGGTATTATGCAAAAACTACGAGGAACGCTATCCGCGCAATTCGTACCACAACCGATAAGAAAGCAGCAGAGGCAGAGGCCCCCAAGGTTTATGCCATGATCGACAAACTTGCAAAGCAGGGTGTCATCCACAAGAACAAGGCTTCGAACCTTAAGAGCGGTATCGCGCTGTACATCAACAAGCTTTCTTAATTCTTACAGGGCGCGGTTAATTTCCGCGCTTTTGTTTTTCGAGAAGTAGCGCAGTTGGTAGCGCACTACGTTCGGGACGTAGGGGTCGGGCGTTCGAGTCGCCTCTTCTCGACAAGCCTCCGGCAAACGCCGGGGGCTTTATTTGTCGAGAAGAGGCGACCATTAGGCAATCTGCGGGCGGCCGGGGCGGTCGGGATGGTCTTCGGGGGCGAGCTCGCGCTCGGGCATCTTGCCTTCTTGCAGGGCTTTC
>JAFZIX010000208.1 GCA_017554135.1 Bacteroidales bacterium
GCTCCAGATAGGATGGCATTCATTGTCTGATAATGCTCCCCGATATCACTCGCCAGTTTTCGCTGGGTAATACCTTTCTTTGAAATACACCTAGCGATAATCTTTCGGGGAGGGATCCCCTTGTAAGTTTCTATAATATTCATGCTGCAAGTTTAGGCATTATTTGCCAAATAAACAAATTTGTTTACTTTGATTTCCACATTTGTCTAGTGCATACTAGATTCAAAATTATTATATTTGTATTCATGAACACTAAAGCTAAACTCGTAGAGAAGAAATACCTCGTTCCGTTCATCCTCATTACTGCGCTGTTTGCGCTGTGGGGCTTTGCGAACGATATCACTAACCCCATGGTCGCCGCATTCCAGACGGTTATGGAACTTTCGGCAGCGAAGGCCTCGCTGGTGCAGTTCGCCTTCTACGGCGGATATGCCACCATGGCCATCCCGGCGGCGCTTTTCATCCGCAGATACTCCTACAAGAGCGCCATCCTGCTCGGTCTGGGGCTGTATGCGGTGGGAGCGTTCCTCTTCATCCCGGCGGCCGCGTACCAGCAGTTCTCTTTCTTCTGCATCAGCCTCTATATCCTCACCTTCGGGCTCGCTTTCCTCGAGACCACGGCAAACCCCTACATCCTCTCGCTGGGAAGCAAGGAGACATCCACCCGCAGGCTGAATCTGGCGCAGACCTTCAACCCCATGGGTTCGCTCTGCGGCATGAGCGTGGCATCCTTCATAGTGCTTCCCCAACTGCTGTCGGATAAAAGAGATGCCGCCGGCGCCATCATCTTCCCCACCCTGGACACCGCGCAAAAGGCGGAAATCCGCCTGCACGACCTCGCGGTCATCCGCAATCCCTATGTAATCATAGGCCTCGTAGTGCTGGTGGTGTTCGCCGTGATAGCCCTCACCCGCATGCCCAAGACCAAGAGCGAGGAGGAGAAGGCCGCTGGCAACACGCACACCACCAGGCAGACGCTCAGCAACCTCTGGCACAACCGCGTCTATCGCGGAGGCGTGCTGGCGCAGGTCTTTTACGTTGCCGCACAGATAATGGTCTGGACCTTCATCATCCAGTACGCCGACAACCTCGGCATCAACAAGGCCACTGCGCAGACCTACAATATAGTTGCAATGTGCCTCTTCCTGGCGAGCCGCTTCATCTCCACCATGCTGATGAAGTACCTCAACTCCCGCAAGATGCTGGGGCTCTTCGGAATAGGCGCGGCGCTCTGCACCATCGGCACCATTCTCATCGTCGGCAAGGCGGGGCTCATCTGCCTCGTGGGCATCAGCTTCTTCATGAGCCTGATGTTCCCCACCATCTACGGCATCGCGCTGGAAGATGTGGACGTGCAGGACACTACCCTGGGCGCCTCCTTCCTGGTGATGGCCATCGTGGGCGGAGCCCTGATGCCCCCGCTGCAGGGTATGATAATCGACCTCGGCAGCGTGGCAGGCCATCCGGCAGTCAACTGCTCGTTCATGCTGCCGCTGATTTGCTTCGCGGTGGTGGCCACCTACGGCTGGAGAATGTATTCGATTCAGAAAAACACTAATAACCAATAATATGAAGTATCCCAAAATAGGCATACGCCCCACCATCGACGGACGTCAGGGCGGCGTACGCGAGAATCTTGAAGAGAAAACCATGGCCCTCGCAAAGGCCGTGGCAGAATTGATCAGCAGCAACCTGCGCAACGGCGACGGCTCCCCCGTGGAGTGCGTGATCGCCGATGGCACCATCGGCCGCGTGGCAGAATCCGCCGCCTGCGCCGAAAAGTTCGAGCGCGAGGGAGTCGGCAGCACCATCACCGTCACCTCCTGCTGGTGCTATGGCTCTGAGACCATGGACATGAACCCCCACTGGCCCAAAGCAGTATGGGGATTCAACGGCACCGAGCGCCCGGGCGCGGTGTATCTTGCCGCAGTGCTGGCAGCGCACGCACAGAAGGGCCTTCCCGCCTTCGGCATCTACGGCCACGACGTGCAGGACCTCGCAGACAACAGCATCCCCGCTGACGTGGCGGAGAAGATACTCCGCTTCGCCCGCGCGGCACAGGCGGTTGCCACCATGCGCGGCAAGAGCTATCTCTCGATGGGCAACACCTGCATGGGCATCGCCGGCTCCATCGTGGACGCCGACTTCCTGCAGAAGTACCTTGGCATGCGCGCGGAATACGTCTCCCTGGTGGAGATACTGCGCCGCGTGGACTTCGGCATCTACGACCACGAGGAGTTCAAGAAGGCAATGGAGTGGGTAGACAAGTACTGCAAGCCCCAGGAGGGCCACGATTATAACGAAGACCGTCCCCTCTTCCCCGGCACGCCCATGACCTCCTTCAACGGCAAGGGCAAGGGTAAGAACCGCGAGGAGAAGGATGCAGACTGGGAGTTCACCGTGAAGAACATGATGATCATCCGCGATCTGATGTTCGGCAATCCCAAACTGCTGGAGATGGGTTACAAGGAAGAAGCCCTCGGGCACAACGCCATCCTGGGCGGCGTGCAGGGCCAGCGCCAGTGGACTGACTACAAGCCCA
>JAFZIX010000209.1 GCA_017554135.1 Bacteroidales bacterium
GCTCCCTGGTAACGCAGTTCAGGATCCACCACGTTGTTAGTGGGGATGTCCCGTCCCGCTCCGGCCATGATGTTGCCGAATGCCCCGCGCATCATTCCGGGCTTGATATCAAGGTCGATGACCTTCTCTTCTTCGCCATCGTCGATACCGGTAAATTCGGCCTGCTCGCTCTTCTTGTTGATGACTTTCAACTTGTTGATGAGTTTGGCGGGAATGTTCTTGGATGCAAGCTGAGGGTCATCCAGGAAAAATGTCTTGCCCTCGATGGTAATCTTCTTGATGGACTCGCCGTTCACGGTGATGGAACCGTCCTCGCTGACCTCTACGCCGGGGAGTTTCTTGAGGAGATCCTCCAGCATATCGTTCTCGGTGGTCTTGAATGCGTTGGCGTTATACTCGAGAGTATCCTTCTTCACAACTATAGGATTGCCGACGGCAGAGACGGACGCCGCTTCCAGCAACTGCTTGTCGGGATCCATCTTGATTTTGCCGAGATCCAGGTTGCCCTCCACCTTTATATGCTTCTCCCAAGCCCGGTAGCCGAGGAGTTCCGCACGGAACAGATAGTTTCCGTGACGCACTTTTTTGATTTCAACTGCCCCGGAGTCGTTGCTGAGGTTGTAGTACTCTGGTTTCTTGGCCCCGTCCTTGGTAAGGGAAACTGTGGCAAAAGCCACCGGCTCGCCATTGGAAGAATCCAGCAGCACTGCACTGACTATATTCTGGGCATAAACTTCCGCCGCGAAAAAGAGTCCGGCGAGTAAGGTAAAGGTCTTTGCAAGTCTTGTCATAACAATATATAGACGCTCACGCGGGCGCGAGGTTTATTTCACCCTGTCGGGATTTTGCGAAATAAATTTTTCCCAGGAAGAAGCGCCGCCTTTTCCAGAAGAAGTGAGCGGGCTCTTGAGCTGGTAGTAGTGGCACATGGCGATGGCGAGCGCATCGGTAGCGTCCAGGTATTTGCTCTCGATATTGATGCCGAGGGTGCGCTCCACCATAAGCGCCACCTGCTCCTTGGATGCCGCACCGTTGCCGCAGATGACCATCTTGGCCTTGCGGGGGGCATATTCGCAAACGCTCACCCCATGGGAGATGGCTGCTATCATCGCACTCCCCTGCGCCCGGCCGAGTTTCAGGATAACCTGGGCGTTCTTGCCGTAGAAGGGAGATTCGATGGCCATGTCGGTAGGATGATGCAGGTCGCAGAGAGCGGAGACCTTGGTGTGGATGCATTCCAGCTTGTCGTAGGGATCCGCAATCTTGCGCAGATCCAGCACTCCCATATCCACGAAAGAAGGATGACCTGCCTCATCTACACGCACAATCCCGAAACCAAGCAGGTTGGTTCCGGGATCGATGCCGAGTATGGTCCTCGCGCTAGTCAATTATGTCGAAGCCTGTGTAGGGACGCAGTACTTCGGGAATCACTATGCCGTCCGGGGTCTGATTGTCCTCGAGGAGGGCGGCGACCACACGGGGAAGTGCCAGGGAAGAACCATTGAGCGTATGCGCGAGCTGGGTCTTGCCAGCATCATCGCGGTAGCGCAGGTGGAGCCTGTTGGCCTGGAAGGATTCGAAGTTGGAAACTGACGAAATCTCCAGCCAGCGGCCCTGGGCAGCGCTCCAGAGCTCAAAATCGTAGGTGATGGCGGAAGTGAAGGACATATCCCCGCCGCAGAGGCGGAGGATATGATACTTGAGGCCGAGCTTCTGCACGAGCCCCTCAACATGCGCCACCATCTCATCGAGGGCCTTGTAGGAATCCTCGGGCTTCTCTACGCGCACGATCTCCACCTTGTCGAACTGGTGCAGGCGGTTGAGCCCGCGCACATCCTTGCCATAAGATCCGGCCTCGCGACGGAAGCAGGGAGTGTATGCAGTCAGTTTCTGGGGAATCTGGTCTGCGGAGAGGATGACATCCCGGAAGATGTTGGTCACAGGCACTTCTGCGGTGGGGACCAGGTAGAAGTTGTCCAGGCCCACATAGTACATCTGCGCCTCCTTGTCCGGGAGTTGGCCTGTGCCGAAGCCCGATGCGGCGTTCACCACCACGGGCGGCTCGGTCTCCTGGTATCCTGCCTTAGTGTTCTCGTCGAGGAAGAAATTGATGAGAGCCCTCTGCAGGCGGGCGCCTTTGCCCTTATAGACAGGGAATCCGGCTCCGGTGATTTTCACGCCGAGGTCGAAATCGATGATGTCGTATTTCTTTGCGAGTTCCCAGTGAGGAAGAGCCCCTTCGGGGAGTTTTACCTCGGGACCGCCCTCCTTCACCACAAGGTTGTCGGAGGCATCTTTTCCCTCGGGAACAAGGGCGCAGGGGGTGTTGGGCAGGAGAACCAGTTGGTTCTCGAGTTCGGCCGCCACCTGCTCTCCCTGGGCGAGAAGTTCGGTACTCTTCTCCTTGATTGCTGCGACAGCCGCCTTGGCAGCCTCTGCCGCATCTTTCAAGCCCTGTTTCATGAGGCCGCCGATTTCCGCGGCCTTCTTTTTCTGCTCTGCAAGCAGGGCGTCGCTCTCCATCTGGAGGGCGCGCCTTTTGGCGTCAAGTTCGAGGACTTTGTCCACGATGGGCTTGGCGTCAAAATTCTTGACCCTCAAGCGGTCGATGACAGCCTGAGGGTCTTCGCGAAGCGATTTCAGTGTAAGCATCTGAGATTAGTTCTCAAAAGGTATTACCGAAACATAAGATTTGTCTTCTCTCTTGCGGCTGAACTTCACTGTTCCGTCCACGAGAGCATACAGAGTGTGGTCCTTGCCCATACCGACGTTCTTGTCGGGATTGTGCACGGTGCCGCGCTGGCGTACGATGATGTTGCCGGCCTTAACGACCTCGCCGCCGAACTTCTTGAGGCCGAGACGCTTGCTATGCGACTCACGACCGTTCTTGGAACTGGATTGACCTTTCTTGTGTGCCATAATACTTAAGCGATTTCGTTAATTTTAATTTTGGTGAGTTTCTGGCGATGGCCGTTCAGAGTCTGGAAACCTTTGCGGCGGATCTTCTTGAAGACAAGCACCTTGTCTGCCTTTACATCGTCTGCGAGAACAGTGGCCTTGACCACAGCGCCCTTGACGTACGGAGCACCGACTTTGACCTTTCCTTCTGCATCGATGAGAAGAACCTTGTCAAATTCTACTTCAGAATCCTTGGCCTGAGGAAGGCGGGGGACGAAAATCTCGTTTCCGGCCTCAACCTTGAACTGGCTGCCTGCAATGTCTACAATTGCGTACATAAAATAAAACTTTTTTAAAGTTTTGGCTGCAAGCGGCTGTTCTCGAAACAGCTCTTAATACTTAGCTCGACAGTCTTCTAAAAATTTGGGACTGCAAAAGTAGCAATTTTTCGTAATTCCGCAAAATAATTTATTATTTTTGTCCTTGGAACAAAGTTGTTACAGAATGGACACCGCTTTCATCTACTACAAACCCGTCACCGGCAAGAACAATATCGGCCGCAGAAGCGAGCAGACGACGGTTGCGAACCTTCTGGACCAGGGAGAAAACGTGGTAATCTACGAACCTGCCAAAACCGGCAAGAAATCCCTGATGCAGCAGACCTTCTACAACATGCGCGTCTCGGGCAAGCAGTTCAACACCGCGGAGGTGCCGATGTTGCAGGTCCGCAGCACCGAGGATATGCTCCTCACCTTCGGATCCGCCATCATCCGCGCCCTCGCAACCACGCCGGAGGAATATGCCGACATCGTGCGTAACTGCCTGCAGGACACGCACTTCGTCTTCGACCCGGACCTCTACGCCGCCACCGACGCCGTCCTCTCCCTCTCCTGGAGCCTGGACGAGAACGACATCCGTTCCATGCTCGGACTCCCCTGGCGCATCGCCGCCGTGAACGGCAGGAAACTCTACGTGATACTGGAGGAATTCCAGAACGTCACCTTCCTCGAAAACTGGGAGAAATTCCTCAAGATCTTCGAGGAGACCATACGCACCAACCAGAGCGGGCTCTGCAACTTCGTTTTCCTAGGTTCCGCGGTGAATGCCATGAAGTTCATCTTCGAAGAAAAGGTATTCTTCCACCGCCAGGTGAATCATGTGAGCATCGGGGAGATCGAAGCGCGCGAAATCACCGACCACATAGTGCGCGGCTTCCTCACCAGCGGCAAGGTCATCGACCGGGACCTGATGATGAGCGTCGCCAAGCGCTTCCATAACAACATCTGGTATATCAATCACTTCGCATCCATCTGCGACCATCTCACCAAGGGCTATATCACCGACGCCACCCTCCAGGAGGCGCTGGAGATGCTCATCTCCATCCACGAACCCCGCTTCAAGGAACTTGTGTCGGATCTCACCGGCTTCCAGGTTTCGCTGCTGAAGGCCACCCTCGACGGATGCAAGCGTTTCAGCTCCGCAGAAGTGATTGAGCGCTACCAGCTCCACTCCTCCGCCAACGTGCGCAGGCTCAAGGATGCCCTCTGCAAGAAGGAGATAATCACTTTCGGCGAAAACGACGAGCCGAAGGTGCTGGATCCGCTCTTCGAGTATTGGGCAAGGAAGTATTTCTTTAAAATGACTGACGAATGAAAAAGAGGATAGCAGTGCTAACCGGCGCCGGTGTGAGCGCCGAGTCCGGACTGGGGACCTACCGCGACAACGGCGGGCTCTGGGACAATTACGACCCTATGGAGGTCGCCTCCATCCAGGGTTGGTACAAAGACCGCAGCAAGGTGCTGGAGTTCTACAACATGCAGCGCGA
>JAFZIX010000019.1 GCA_017554135.1 Bacteroidales bacterium
CAGGGCGGTACGCTGGTGGGCGTTGCGCCCGGACAAACCGGCGGCATCTCCGACAACGGCGAGATTATCCACATCAAAGGATGGGTTCTCCTGTTTCACCCGGACCTCCTGAAGGGGACTCATCTTGAGCACCGGATGCCCGGCTTCCATTTTTTCTCCTACTACAGCAGCGAGGCCCTTGTACTGGCTCCTGAGGAATGGAAACGCATCGAGCGCTGCATTCAGGCCATCCGGCGGGAACTGACCGAGAATCCGGAAGATGGTCATCTTGTTCCAATTATCGTGGAATACATCGCCCTCATTCTGGAATTCGCCGTCCGTTTCTATGAGCGGCAGTTCCGTTCAGAGAAGAGCTCCGCAGACAGTTTCATCCTCAGACTGAATGCTTTCCTTGCACGTTATTATGCCGAAAACCAGCAGGAAAAGGACGGCATTCCTACCGTGCGCTGCTGTGCCGAGAACCTGTTCCTCTCTCCCAATTACTTTGGTGATCTGGTGCGGGCACGTACCGGCGAGAGCGCATCGGCCTATATCCGCCGGTTCCTTATGGAGCGTGCGAAATCCCACTTGCAGGAAGGCCATACCGTTTCAGAAACGGCCGAAGCCCTGGGATTTGACTATCCCCAGCATTTTACCCGCGTATTCAAACGCACAGTTGGCTTGACCCCGAAGGAGTACAGGGAATCGCTCCAGCAGTAACCGCTCCGACCAAGCGCCCGGCAAGAAAGGTACAACGGTTTATCCCTTTCGGTACTCACTTGGCGTCTTGCCCGTATGCTGCTTGAAGTACTTGCTGAATGCCGCCAGGCTGGAGAAGTTGAGATCGTCGGCAATCTGCTCCATGGTCTTGCCGGAAAAACGGATCAGCAGAGATGCCTCGGCGATGGTGTACGACGCAATCCATTCAGCTGCGCTGTTTCCGCTCACATCCTTGATAATTCCTGAGAAGTATTTAGGCGTGAGGGACAGTTTGTCTGCATAATGCTTAATCTCCCGCTGCGAGGTGGCATCTTCCTGAAGAAGCGACAGGAAGCGGAGGAAATAGCCGTCCTTGCTGTGGCTGCGGACAGGAGAGATACTGTCCAGCTGCTCCATGCCAAAGCCATAAGCCGCATTGACAAAGGCCGACATCAAGTTCCTCACCAGCGGCTCGCTGTAATCCTTTTCAGAATACTCCTGAAGCGTCTTAAACAGAGTATCCAGCAGTCCGCACAGGTATTCCATCCTCTCCGGTTCAATGCTCAGAAAGGGATTGGCCGACAGGGCGGGGTAGAGGTGCACGGTCTTGCCGATATTTACATCCAGCTTCCGCAGATAATCCATGGAAATGGCCACATACCATCCCTGGTAGTCTGCACTCACGCCTTTCAGCTCCACCAGGTTCTCCGGGATACTCAGCATCAGCTGGTTCTCTCAGGCCGCAAATGGCCGAAGGTTGAAGTTGGCCTCCATCGTCCCTTTTCGGGTAAGGCCGATGACCAGTGCATCAAAGCGCATCGGCATGCCGAAAATATACATCTGCGGCGTATTTACGATATCGTTCGTGATAAAGAAGTCTTCGTTGAAGGCGGCGCCCGGACCCTCGTATCCGCCGGAAAGCATGCGGATGTCTATGCGATATTGTTGCTTCATACCTGCAAATATAGCAAAAATCCGACTTTTAGTAAAATAATACCCCGTTTTGGATGGATGTTTCGCCAAAGAATTATGCCAAATTTGCAAAGTGGAACTTTAACATCAATCTATATGGGACTCATTGAAAGACTTATTTCCGGTTATCCCAAGGGCGACGTGAGCCCGCAGGACTTCATTGACCATCTCACCATCGGTGCCGACGGTTGGATCGGCGCCTGGGTAGCCATCGGCTTGGCCGTCATCTTCGGCCTGCTGGTTTACATCATCCCCATCTATCTCACCGAGAAGGAGAAGGTGGGACCTTATCCGCTTTGGCTGCATACCTTCTATTTCGCAGCCGATTTCATGGGAATCTGGGTGTTCCTGGATGCATATCTGAAATACGACCATTTCCTGCTTTTCCTGCTTCTGGCCATCGGCGAAGCCATCTGGGTGGGTATGGAGACCTATAGCCTCCAGCGTGCCGTTACCTATGAGAAAGACATCAACTTCAAGCCCGGCACTCCCATGAAGACCATGCTCCGGGACATCATCATCCAGGTGGTCTGCTTCTATGTGGGCCTGAATTTCCTCCGCTTCGAGCTGCACGACAGCACCATGTGGAAGTTCTGGATCTTCACCCAGGTTCTCATCACCATCATTCCCGGTCTGGTCATGGAAAAGAGGGGAACCCGCAAAGGATACAGCCTCTGGCTGCACATTGTGCTCATCTGCGTCGCGCTGGTATCCTTCAACCCCTGGTGCAACATGTGGGTGGCTATCGCTCCGGACTTCTTCTCCCTTGAGGCCAATCCCTGGTACTACATCATGGGCGTTATCTGCCTCTTCTTCTCCATCCGCGGCCTGGTCCAGTACACCAAACTGCCGGCGAAGAGCTAAGGCTTAAATATCCAACATTTATTTGCGAAAGGGCAGGTCATCACTCAGTTTGATGCCTGCCCTTTTCAGACGCTTGCGGTCATAGACCTTCTTATATTTCCTCCTCCATCCGGGCCGCCCTGCGGTTGGCGAGCATAAAGTCCGCCTCCGTAATCCGCAGCTTCTTCATTTTCTTCTTCGGTTTCATGATACTTTGCTTTTACTGCCTATAGATGCAATTGTTACGCCTTCCGTTGCCAATCAATGCCGCTGTAAATCGCCTCTTCCAACATCCTGGCGCCTTCCCGTTGGGGATGTACGCCGTCCATCATGTACTTAGAGTCGGTGAAAAGATTAACCAAATCCACCAGCTCCAGTCCCATCTCTGCAGCAATCTCACGGATAGCAGGCCGGACACCGTTCTCCATGGTCTCTGTATAAAGCCCCAGTAGCGGAATATGCATCGGCTGGAAGATTTGAATGGGGGCGATCAGGATTACCCGAGGCTGGGAGGGAAGCTTCAGATATGATTCTACAATTCGCTTGTAATCACGGCGGAATATCTCAGGATCCCAATTCCTTTTCTTGGTATCATTGGAGCCCAGCATCAAAAGAACCACATCCGGATTCCACGCTAGACTCTCCTGATATACGCTCTTCTTGACATACGGTGTGTCAGCGTCAAACCTGGCCGACGCATCATTATACCCGAAGTTCCGTACCTCGTACTCAGCTCCCAGCCGTTGCTGAAGCAGGGCGGGATAGCTATACTTCCTGCGGTTTACGATGGTGAATCCCCATGTGATACTGTCGCCGACACACGCAATCCTCTTCATGCTATATCAGCTTAATAGAATTGATAATCCTTCCGCATTGAACGCCTTCGCGACGCGCTGAGAAGAAGGATTCATCCTTGAACGTGTCAATCCCGCAGACCTGGATGTTCTCCGGCTTTACACCAGCCTGTTCCAACAGCCAGCGGTTGGCCTTCCAGAGGTCAACGTGATGCCCACCGGACATCGGCGTACCATCGCCCTTGCCTTGGAACGACCAGATATCGGCCATTGGAAACCCGGAATTCTTAAAGTGCTCAGCGACCTCTTCGCCAACCTGGAAGCTGTCAGGACCGATAGAAGGTCCTAGCACCGCTTTTATATCGGCGGCGTTGCAGCCATACTTGGCTGCCATAAGTTCCACAGTCTTCTCTGAGATATGGAGCACTGTTCCTTTCCAGCCTGCATGAGCTGCCGCCACCACCCGCTTCACCGGGTCGTACAGCAGCACGGGAACACAGTCGGCCGTCCTTACGCCAATGGCCACACCGGGAAGAGTAGTTACGAACACATCGTAGCCCTCCAGTTCCTCACGCGTCATCCCAGGCCGATCAATGAAGGCGACCTTGGCCTCGTGCACCTGGTGCCCCTGAATCACAGGATAGGGGAGTTCTGACTCTCTCCTCGTGGAGAATGCTTCAACGCCCGCGCCCAGGTCATATTTCAACAATTCCGAAAACATACCGCTAATTTACCAATTTTTCGGCTTTTTGTTGTATTTTTGCTCAGTATGGTCACCATCATCCTCATAGCCGTAACCTGCCTGGTGAGCATTCTCTGCTTCACCGGGACGATTAATGCGAACAAGTTGCTGTTCCATGCCTATTCAGTCTGGCACCGGAAGGAATGGTACAGGATGCTGACCTACGGTGCAGTCCACGGCGGCTGGGGGCACC
>JAFZIX010000210.1 GCA_017554135.1 Bacteroidales bacterium
AGCCATTGTAACCAAAGTTGAACTCCGCGAAGTATTTCTTGTCGAAGCCATAAGTGAAACGGCCGGAAAGGCCGGCGTTGCGGGAAGGCAGCGACAACTGCAGGGAACCGGCGTTGGCGTTCAACTGCTCGCGGGCAGTCAGAACCAGCAGGCCGGTGGCCTCGCTGCGTCCGAACTCACGCGCCCAGTTCATGCGGCTCTCCGAATACATCGTGTTAGTGATGTTCTTCTGGCCTTCAGCATATTGCAGGTAGTCGGTACCGTTCTCGTTCAGACGCGTCACGGTGTACTCTCCCGTATAGGAATCATAGCGGTCCAGCATATACCAGTAAGGAGAGAAGAAGCGCTGGATGTCCCAGTACGAAAGCCTGGTGAGGTTGAAGAGCGTCATGAAATGCAGCCCCTTGGTAATGAAGTCCAGATCCTGGTTGAGCTCCACTGCCGCTATCATCTGGGAACGCTGGGTGTCTTTGTAGCCACGCACCATGTCGGCATAAGGGTTGGAATAACCGCCTCCCTCGTAGTTACCGAACATAATGTGCTGGATGCCCACGTGATCATCGTCCTGCGGATAATATGCCGGGAAGAGCACGGGATCCGAGTGGACCACCTGCTTATAAACGGCATCACCACCGTTCAGCGGGCCTGTGTAGTCGGTGAAGTTACCGGTGAGGCGGACCGCCAGTTTAGTGGTGGGGGTGATGTTGATATCTACGTTTGAACGCAGGGTGTAGGTCTTCTGGTCGATATTGTTGTTGAAGGAGTTGCGCTTGTCTACCTTCAGGATACCGGTATCCTCCGTAAAAGCACCTGCCACATAGTATTTCGCCACCTTGCCGCCGCCCTTTACGGAAACATTTGCGCGGTAACTGCTCGCGTAGTCCTTGAAGAGCATGTCGTACCAGTCGTTGGCAGGATAGATTATGCGGTTGGCGCCGGGCTTGCCGGTCTGCTCGATCTTGTCGTAGCTATACTTCAGTTCGCCGAGAGGGTCACGGGTGGAAATTGCCTCATTGAAGGCCTTCATGTAGGTGACCGGATCCGCCAGCTCGATGTTCCTGGTAGGCTGGGAAAGTGAAGTCTCGATACGGGCGAAGATGTTAGCAGGGCCCTCCTGACCGCGCTTGGTGGTCACATAGATAACGCCGTTTGCACCGCGGGCGCCGTAGAGGGCGGTTGCGGTAGCATCCTTCATGATGGAGAAACTGGCGATGTCATCCGGCTGCAGGCGGGCGAGGTCGGTGGAAGTCAGCTCGATATTGTCGATGAGGATGAGCGGGCTGGTGTTGGCGCCGAAAGTGGTGATGCCTCGCACGAAGAAGTCGGCATTGTCCTGGCCGGGCTCACCGGAACGCTGGTAGGCGATAACGCCGGCAACGTTACCCGCAAGAGCGGTGGTGAGGTTGGAGGATGGCACCTTCAGGGTGGCCACATCGATGGTGGAGATGGAACCGATGACGCTTTCTTTCTTCTGGGTACCGAAAGCGACGATCGTGGTTCCTTCCAGTTCGTTGGCCATGTCCTTCAACTTGAACATGAAATTCTTCTGGTCGTTCACCGGGACAATCAGCGTCTCCTTACCGGCAAACTCCACCTTGAGTTTGTCTGTAGGCTTGACGTTGGCTATCTCGAACGAACCATCAAGGTCGGCAATCGCGCCGCGGGTGGTGCCTTCGATAGACACCGTTGCGCCGGGTAGCGGCTGGCCGGTTTCATCCTCGAACACCACGCCTCTCACAGCGCGCGACTGCGCGTATGAAAAAGCAGGTAGGAGAAGGAGGATGAACAGGATTGAGAATAATCTCCTTGACATAAATTAAACTTTAGTTGGTTACTAAACTTTGTGTTCGCTAAAATTAGGTTTTCAAATATAAGTATATTTTCGTAAAATTGCACTCGAAATATCGAAAAATGATTGCTCGGAAAGTATACCTGTTTTTCGCCGCATCCCTGCTTCTGTGGGGCTGCACTTTAAATGATGAGTATACTCCTTTAAAAAATGATCAAAACGAGCCCTTGTTACCGTGCACGAGCGTTTCCGCGCCCTCGCTCGAGGTAGAATTGACGGACGATGCGATCGCCGGACTGGAAGCCGGCACCTTGCAGATTCCGGACGGATACACCCTATCCCGGGTGTTCCCGGAAGATCCTGAATTCGAAGAGCGCCATCGTGCCTTCGGGCTCCACCGCTGGTACTTTGTCAGCACCGATGGAACTGCGCCTGCAACCAAAGCATCCGAGGCCCTTCAGGCCATCCCCGGGGTGCTGCGGACAGAACCCTACATCCAGCCGGAGGCGGATGCCATCTCCTTCAACGACCCCTATGCCTACCGCCAGTGGCATCTCTTTAACGACGGCAGCCTCAACTCAAAGTTCGTGTCCGGAATCGACCTCAACGTCGAGCCCGTGTGGAGCGAATTCACCGGAGGCAGCAATGACGTAATAGTAGGCGTGGTGGACACCGGAGCGGAGGCGAATCATCCTGACCTGCAGGGAGTTGTCATCCCCGCCGGAGCCAACGGCAGCAAATCCTTCCTCGGTTCGACATCCTCCGATCCTTATAATATCACCCCCCAGCGTCACGGCACTCACGTAGCAGGCATCATCGCAGCCATAAACAACAATGGCAAAGGCGTTTGCGGCATCGCCGGGGGCAAGAATGGCTACGGCGGGGTGCGCATCCTGGACTGCCAGGGAATAGCGGCGGTCGAAGGTGACAGCGGCAACCCCTACAACGCCATCGTCTGGGCGGCAGACCACGGGGCGGTCATCCTCAACAACAGTTGGAATGCAAAGTACGACTCTGAATCCGCGATCCCCACAACCACCCCATACACCTATCGGCTGGCGATAGACTACTTCGTGCAGAAAGCCGGCACCGACGGCAGCGGCAAACAGACCGGGCCGATGAAGGGTGGCGCGGTGTTCTTTTCTGCAGGCAACAACGGCTGGAGCAAGTCGCAGCCCTCGATGTATGAGAAGAACTTCTCCGTGGGCGCCCTGGGGCCTGCCGGCGAAGCAACCAACTACACGAATTATGGCGACTGGGTAGATCTTTGCGCCCCAGGCGGGAACGGCGGCGGCACCTACGGCAGCACCGATATCCCCCAGATATACAGCACCATGGCCGGCAGCGGATACTACCAGATGC
>JAFZIX010000211.1 GCA_017554135.1 Bacteroidales bacterium
CAGCGAGGACACCATTTCCCTGGCAGTACGCAGGCAGGCGTCTTTGCCGGCAAGCAGTTTCTCCAGCTCTTCATAGTCTTTGAGCATAGCGGAGCGGCAGGCCTCGTCAGTAAGGAGTTTCTCCAGGCTGGAGTACACCTTGCGGGGAGTGAAGTTCTCCTGCAGCAGCTCGTCGAACACCGGTTTGTCCATTATGATGTTCGCAAGCGAAACGTATTTCGTCCTGAGCAGTATCCTGACCATAAAGAACGACAGGGGGTTCATGTGGTATACCACCACCTGCGGCACTTTGAGCAGGGCAGCCTCAAGGCTGGCCGTGCCGGAATCCACTACAGCGGCAGCGGCATGCCTCAGCACGGAATGGGTCTGGCCACGGACCACCTTTATGGAAGAACCAGACAGATAGGAGTCATAGACGGAATCTTCGATGGAGTCGGCTGCAGCTATGACAAACTGATACTCTGGCATGCGGGAGGCCACCATTTTCGCAACCTTCAAGAACACGGGCATCGTGTGGCTGACTTCCATCCTGCGGCTGCCGGGCAGCAAGGCTATATAGGGCTTGTCCTCAAGGCCGTTGCGGCCTTGGAAGTCCGCAGCACTTTCTGTCGCAGCTTTCTCTGCTGCAATCATGTCGGCCAGCGGATTCCCCCCATAGAAGGCTTCTATTCCGTGCCTGCGGAAATACTCCGGCTCAAAGGGGAAAATCACGAAGAGGCGGTCGACAAACTTGCGCAGCTTGCTCACGCGGCGCTCCCTGGTGGCCCACACCTTGGGGGCGATATAATAGAACACCTTGAATCCACGGTCGTGGGCAAATTCGGCGATGCGCATGTTGAAGCCGGGATAGTCAATGTGGATTACTACATCCGGTTTCCAAGACTCTATGTCGGCCTTGCAGAAGTCGAGGTTGCGGCGCACGGTGCCGGCCTTGCGGAGCACCTCCACCAGGCCCATCACGGCAGTCTGCCGGTAGTCGCGCACCAGCTCCCCGCCTGCGGCGGCCATCTTCTCGCCGCCCCATACACGGAAGAGAGCCTCACTGTCGCACTGCAGCAAGGCTTTCATGAGACAGGCGCCGTGAAGGTCGCCCGATGCTTCGCCGGCTATGATGTAATACTTCAAGGTTATAATTTCCAGAGGCGGGAGAGCCTCTCCTTCTCTGTGTAGTTGGTGTTGTCCAGTTTATGGGGAACGATAGTTATGTATCCCTGCGAGAGCAGGATGTGGTCGGCCTCACCTGCGGTGGTCTTAGTTTCGTAGTCCACGAACTGCCCCACCATCCAGTAGAACTCCCTGCCGCGCCCGTTCACGCTTTTCTGGAATTCCTTCTCCCAGCGGCCGTTGCCCTGGTGGGCGAAGCGGATGCCCTTTATCTGGTCGGCAGGCAGGTTGGGAAAGTTCACGTTGAGGTAGGTCTGGAGCACGGGCGGAACTTCGAACATCTGCTCAAGGATCTTCGGGGCGTAGTGGAGCACGCCGGAAAAGTCGCAGTCCTCGGCATGAGTGTCGATCGAAAGGCCTATCGAAGGGATGCCGTAGAGGCAACCTTCCTTGTTGGCGCCGAGGGTGCCGGAGTAAAGGGCTGCGGTGGATGCATTTGAGCCGTGGTTAACGCCGGACACGAAAAGGTCCGGGACTATCTTCCGCTCGATGCACATGTTGGCCATCATCTTGGCGCAGTCGGCCGGAGTGCCGTTCATGTGCCAGCATTCCAGGCTGCCCTTGCCTTCCTCGGCTTCAAACTCGGCATATTTTGTAAGATACAGCGGCTCCTCCATAGTCAGGGCCATCGATTTAGCAGACTGGTGGTATCTCGGGGCTACTGACAGCACGTTGCCGTATTGTCTCAGAAACTGGGCGATGACCGTCAGTCCGGGCGCTGTATACGAATCGTCGTTAGTCAATAATATCTCTCTTGTCATTCTTTTTAAAACTTGCAGACGCAAAGTTACTTATTATTAATTATTTTTTTACCTTTGCACGGTTCAAAACCAAAGAGTTGCGAACCCCTTGATTTACTGAAGAAATCCTAATAATTCTATACACACAATTAATCAAACTATTATGAAAAAAATTAAAGTTGGTATCAACGGATTCGGCCGTATCGGACGTTTTGTTTTCCGTGCAGCCCAGGAGAGAAATGACATTGAAATCGTAGGAATCAACGACCTCTGCCCTGTAGATTATCTGGCATATATGCTCAAATATGACACAATGCACGGTCAGTTCGAAGGTTCTATCGATGTTGACATGGAAGGCAGCAAGCTCATCGTCAACGGTCAGGCAATCCGCGTTACTGCATGCAAGGACCCCAACGAGCTCCAGTGGGACAAAGTAGGTGCTGAGTATGTAGTTGAGTCTACCGGTCTTTTCCTCACCAAGGAGAAAGCTCAGGCCCACATCAATGCAGGTGCCAAATATGTTGTAATGTCAGCCCCCGCAAAGGACGACACTCCGATGTTCGTATGCGGCGTTAACGAGAAGACCTATGTAAAGGGTACTCAGTTCGTTTCTAACGCATCTTGCACCACCAACTGCCTCGCTCCGATCGCCAAGGTTCTCAACGACAAGTTCGGCATCAAGGAAGGTCTTATGACTACCGTTCACTCTACCACCGCTACTCAGAAGACCGTTGACGGTCCGTCACTGAAAGACTGGCGTGGTGGCCGTGCCGCTTCTGGCAACATCATCCCGTCTTCAACCGGTGCTGCAAAGGCTGTAGGTAAAGTTATCCCTGAGCTCAACGGTAAGCTTACCGGTATCTCAATGCGCGTTCCTACCCTCGACGTATCAGTTGTCGACCTCGTTGCTAACCTTGAGAAACCCGCTACCAAAGAAGATATCTGCAAGGCTATGAAAGAGGCTTCAGAAGGCGAACTCAAAGGCATCCTCGGTTACACTGAAGACGCTGTCGTTTCTTCAGACTTCCTCGGCTGCAAGCTCACTTCTATCTTCGACGCCAACGCCGGTGTTTACCTGACCGACAAATTCGTGAAGGTTATCTCTTGGTACGATAACGAAATCGGTTATTCAAACAAAGTCCTCGACCTCATCGCCCACATGGCAAAGGTTAACGGTTAATCCCTTAAGGACACAGAAAAAGAAAGAGGCTCGAAATTCCCGAGCCTCTTTCTTTTTATCTCGCACCGAAGATTGCGGTGCCGATGCGAACGATGGTGGAGCCGCATTCTATGGCGACTTCGTAATCGGAGGTCATTCCCATCGAGATTTCGGGCTTTTCGATGCCGGCCGCGGCGGCGACCTTAGCGGCGATGGCGGCGGCATTGCTGAATTCGCGGCGGACCTGGGCCATGTCGTCGGTAAAAGTGGCCATAGCCATCACACCGCGCAGCCTCACGTTCGGGTATTCGCCTATGCGTGACGCCAGACCCACGGCCTCTTCTTCTGAGAGTCCC
>JAFZIX010000212.1 GCA_017554135.1 Bacteroidales bacterium
GCAGCCGTATCCTCGCGGTGATCCCATCCGACGCTCTCTTCCGCGCCCAGGGCCGTCTTGTGGATTTCGGCGCTCGGGGGGAGTGCGGTAATGCCGCAGAGCCAGATATGGTCTACCCGGAAGGCATCCGCACTGCGGAAAACGCTGCCCACATTGTGGGCGCTCCGCACGTTGTCGAGGATGACTTCTATCCCGGACGGTTCGGCCGCTTTGTACTGTTCGGCGCTGATGCGCCCGAGTTCTATGTTCAGGAGTTTGCGGTCTTTCATTTCATCTGCAAATTTACTATATTTGTACGATATGAAAAAACACTTGTTTCTGATTGCCGCTTTGGTGCTTGCTTCAGCATGCTCCCAGAAAGCGCCCGACATCGAAAAACAGATAGACGAACTCCTTCCCCAGATTACTCTGGAAGAGAAGATTGCCATGACTCATGCGCAGTCGAAGTTCAGTTCCCCCGGAGTGCCTCGCCTTGGAATCCCCGAAATCTGGTGCACCGACGGCCCCCACGGCATACGCGCCGAAGTGTTTTGGGATAAGTGGAGCCAGGCCGGCTGGACAAACGACTCCTGCACCGCATATCCTGCGCTTACCTGCCTGGCAGCCAGTTTCAATCCGGAAATGTCCCGCATCTACGGTGAAAGCATTGCGGAAGAGGCCCTTTACCGCAGGAAAACCATCCTCCTCGGCCCCGGCGTGAATATCCTCCGCCATCCCCTCGGCGGGCGCAACTTTGAATATATGGGAGAAGATCCTTATCTCTCGTCAACCATGGTCGTGCCCTACGTGCAGGGCGTTCAGAGCAAGGATGTGGCCGTGTGCGTGAAACATTTTGCATTGAACAACGACGAGGTCAACCGCCACACGGTGAATGTGAACCTGGACGACCGCACCCTCTACGAGATCTATCTGCCCGCATTCAAGGCGGCGGTGGTCGAGGGTGGAGCATGGTCTGTCATGGGCGCGTATAACCTTTATAAAGACCAGCACCTCTGCCATAACAAATATATTCTCATGGATATCCTGAAAGGGGAGTGGGGCTTCGACGGTGTCGTGGTGAGTGACTGGGGTGGATGTCATGATACGGATCAGGCCGTGCACAACGGGCTGGACCTTGAATTCGGCACCTGGACGGACGGCCTTTTCACCGGCCCTTCGAATGTCTACAACGAATATCATCTTGCCCAGCCTTATCTCCGCGGCATAAAGGAAGGCAAATACGGCACCGGCGAACTGGACGACAAGGTCCGTCGCCTGCTGCGCCTCCAGTTCCGCACCAACATGGCTGAAGGGCGCGGTTTCGGGCGTTTTGTCTGCCCCGAGCATTCTGCGGCCGCCCGCAGGATTGCGGGAGAGGGCATCGTCCTCCTCAAGAACGATGGCGGTGTCTTGCCCGTGCGCGACGCGAAGAAGATTCTGGTGATCGGAGAGAACGCATTCAAGATGCTCACCGTCGGAGGCGGATCATCCTCGCTAAAGGTTAAATACGAAACATCCCCCCTGGAGGGGCTCAAGGCGCGTTTTCCCGATGCGGAAATCGTTTTCGAGCGCGGTTATTCCAGCGGTGCCGCCCATTCCCAGGACGGTATTTCCGCCAAGTTCGATCTGGCGGAATCCCGCTCGGCCGGGCAGATGGTGGCGGATGCCGTTGCCGCAGCGCAGGATGCCGATTATGTGATAGTTTTCGGCGGTCTCAACAAGAACGGCCATCAGGATTCCGAAGGAGCGGACCGTCTGGAATACGGTCTGCCTTATGGGCAGGATGCCCTCGTCGAGGCTCTTGCCGCCACCGGCCGGAAGCTTGTGTTCGTGAACATCTCCGGTAATCCGGTGGCTATGCCCTGGGTGGACAAGGTGCCCGCAATCGTGCAGGGCTGGTATCTCGGCAGCGAGGCCGGAAATGCCCTTGCAGATGTACTCAGCGGCGATGTCAATCCTTCCGGGAAACTGCCCTTCACCTTCCCTTACGATATGCTGGATGGCCCTGTCACCGACGAGGAGCAGTATCCCGGCATCCCCCGCGAAGGCGAGGATATAATCGATGAATACTACACCGAAGGCCTGCTGGTCGGCTACCGCTGGTACGACACCAAGGACGTGAAACCCATGTTTGCCTTCGGCCATGGCTTGAGTTACACCACATTCGAATACGGAGAGGCATCCCTCCGCGGCCGCAAAGTCAGCGTCAGCGTCAGGAATAACGGCCCCGTCGCGGGTGCCGAGGTGGTGCAGTTATACATCAGCGATCCCGAGGCGAGCGTGGAGCGCCCCGCCAAGGAGTTGAAGGGGTTCAAGAAGGTATTCCTGCAGCCCGGCGAAAGCCAAACCGTGACCTTCGAGATTCCGGATTCCGCGCTGAGTTTCTTCGATGCGGAGCAGCACAAGTGGGTGCTGGAACCCGGCGAATTCATCGCCCATATCGGTTCCGGCTCGGATGATATACGTACGTCAGTAAAGTTCAAAATCTAATATGAAAGAAGATCTTCAAATTTTCGACCTGATCCGCAAGGAGCGGACCCGTCAGCAGAGCGGCCTGGAGTTGATTGCTTCCGAGAACTATGTTACCGACGAGGTGATGACCGCCATGGGCTCCATCTGCACCAACAAATATGCAGAAGGCTATCCCGGCAAGCGCTATTACGGCGGTTGCGGAGTGGTAGACCAGATAGAGCAGTTGGCAATCGACCGCTTGAAAGAGATCTACGGTGCCTGCTGGGCAAACGTGCAGCCTCATTCCGGCGCACAGGCCAATATGGCAGTGACCATGGCAGTCCTGCAGCCCGGTGATACCTTCATGGGCCTGGACCTCTCCATGGGCGGCCACCTTACCCACGGTTCCCCCGTCAATGCAAGCGGCATCCTCTATCATCCCGTTGCCTACGGGCTTAACCCCGAGACCGGGCGCGTGGACTACGATGATATGGAGCGCAAGGCCCTGGAGTTCAAACCCAAACTCATCATCGGAGGCGCTTCCGCGTACTCGCGCGAGTGGGATTACGAGCGCATGCGCGCGATAGCAGATAAGGTAGGAGCGGTGCTATGGATAGATATGGCGCATACCGCCGGCCTCATTGCGGCAGGCCTGTTGAAGAACCCTGTGAAATACGCGCACATCGTCACCTCCACCACCCACAAGACCCTCCGCGGCCCTCGCGGCGGCATCATCCTCATGGGAGAAGACTTCCCGGATCCTCAGGGACGCACCACTCCTAAGGGCGAAGTGAAGATGATGAGTGCTGTGCTGGATTCCAGCGTATTCCCCGGCGTGCAGGGCGGCCCGCTGGAGCATGTGATTGCCGCCAAGGCTGTCGCATTTTTCGAAGCGATGCAGCCTGAGTACAAGCAGTACCAGCAGCAGGTAATCGCCAACGCCGCGGCGATGTGCGAAGAGTTCATCAAGCGCGGATACAAGGTGGTCAGCGGCGGCACCGACAATCACCTGATGCTTATCGACCTCCGCGCCAAGTTCCCCGAAGTCACCGGCCGCATCGCGGAGAAGGAACTCGAGAAGGCGGATATCACCATCAACAAGAATATGGTCCC
>JAFZIX010000213.1 GCA_017554135.1 Bacteroidales bacterium
AGGATAATCAGATGCAGGATATTGCCTTCGCCGAAGAAAAACGGCGCCACCGGCCCCATTGTATTCGCACGGAAGATGAAGAGGTCCAGGGATGCGAGGATGGTCATCACCAGGCGCGGCATCCATGCTCCGGCGTATGCATACGCCTGCCAGTAAAGGATCAATCCTCCCACGGCAACGGCAGCGGCGCACGTCCAAAGGTGCCCCGGGCGGCGGCGGACTATTATAAGGGTGAGGGCACAGTATAGCACCACGGCAAGGGCTATCAGGGCTTGTAAAGCTAAAGTATTCATATCTAGTACGTTTCTATCCAAAGATAAGGTTTTTAAGCGGAATATTCTTATCTTGTAGCGATAATTACACTTTTTATATGAGTACTCCTGTTTCCTGGCGCCGATACAATATCTTCCTCTCTTCCACTTTCAAGGATATGGACTTCGAGCGGGATGTGATAAAATTCCGCGTGATTCCCGCCCTCAACCGCCGTTTTCGCGATCGTCGGGTGGAGTTGCAGGCAATCGACCTGCGCCTCGGAGTCAACACCTCGAACATGACCGAAGAGGAAAGCGAGCGCAAGGTGCTGAGCGTATGCACCTCCTGCATCGACAGTGCCAGGCCCTTCTTTATCGGTCTGATCGGCCAGCGCTATGGCTGGATCCCTCCGGTGGAGCGCTGGAAAGAATTCATGGCAGGCCTCTCCGAAGAAGACAGGCAGATTCTCTCGGATACAGCCGGTTGCTCCGTAACCGAAATGGAGATAGTGTACGGGGCACTTTCACAGGGGAGTTTCGATTCTTCCCACGTGCTGTTCTACCTGCGGGACGATGCCTCCTACGAAGGGATTCCAGAGAATTTGAAGCCTCTTTTCCAAGATAGCGACAAGAGTAATCTCAGTAAGCTGGTAAGTCTCAAAAAGAAGGTTCGCGCACTCTTCGGGGAGCGCGGAGGGCAGGATGACCGCTGCACTCCGTATCATCTGGATTGGATAGACGGCCACTTTTGTTCAGATGAATTCGAAGCCATTGTTACTGAGCAGCTTGCGCACCAGATAGAGTTGGAGACGGCCAGAGAAGATGAGAGCGGAGCCGCCACCTGGTGGGCGCAGGAAAAGGAACTGGAAGAATCCACCCTTCTCCGCCTGCTGCCCGGTTCCATAGAACTGGATCTGGGGATAGACACAACCGGGCTGGACCTTGATGACGAAGACGCCGTCCAGGCCGCCATCGATGATGACAACCCCGATCGTGCGGTCTGGTTCGTGCAGGGATTCGGTGCGAGCACATATATGGCTCAGGAATATGCCCAGAGGGAGGGAGACGACGAGGTGGTGCGCCTGCTTGCCGTATTCGGCCTTTCGGAATTCAGCACGTCGATGCGCCCGGTGCTTGCACGATGGATACACGAACTGGCAGCGGTCTGCGGTGACGATTCTATTCCGGACGATGATCAGTTGCTGGGCAAGATGCCGCCCTCCGACCTCAATGAACTGCTTGCCTCGATGGTGAAAAAGGTCCGGGATGAAGATAAATACATCGAAATATATCTGGACGATGTCGAGGCCCTGGAAACCACGGCGCCGTCCGACCTGTACATGCCATGGCTGGACAGGATTGCCGATGATGTGAGCGTACTTGTGAACCTGGAAGACGGGAGCGAAGCCCGCGAGAAGTTCCTCAAGGCCCATCCGAACCTATCACGCAAAATGGTGCCCGTCGTGCAGGATGAGGAAGATGCCGAAAAATTCATCTCCCAGTACGAAAAAACCTATTTCCTGGAGCTTCCCGCACAAGTCAGGGAAGAGATGAAAGCCAGCGTCGACAGCCAAGATAACGCATTCTCTCCCCTGAAAGTACATAGCATATTCCGCATCTTCGAGTCCCTCACTCAAGAGGATTTCGCGCAGATAAGGTCTAAGGACGGCAGCCAGATCGAAGCTATAAACAACTATCTTCTGGACATTTGGGGAAAGATGCCGGACACGCCATACGACATCATGACTTTCATGGTGAATACCATAGTGAAGAACCTAGGGCTCGGGGAGAAGATGCGCTCAGCCATCTGGACCATAGCGGCCGCGCCTTCCGGATTGCGGGAATCGGATATCGCCCACTTCGCCGGCGAAGATTGGGACAATGTGCAGTTCTACCGCGCCATGAACTTCCTCTACGATTTCTTTTACGAAGACCGGGGGCGGCATATCTGGAGAGCCAAGTACATAACCACATTCGAAGACGGGCTCCAGACACGCCAGAAAGAGATTTCGGAGTATATCCTCACTCTGGATAAAGACGATTCGCTGCGGGAGACCATGGGCCTCTACTATGCCCTTGCGAGTTGCGACCCTTTACACTTCGCCCCGTATATGGTGGAAGGCGATTATCTCCACGGGCAAAAGATGGCATACCTGACCACGACCTACGGACCGCAGATGCGCCAGCTTCACCGCGAAGGCTTCTTCACGAGCGACGACTTCGAGAAGTACTGCAAGGCTCTGCCGGTGGAACAGCGTCTCCAGTTGTTCATGGACGTCCTTACAGCACTGGCCGATCTTAAGGAGGAGCGCGAGGCAATCCATTTCCGCGTATCCGGGTGGCTGGAGGATGTTCAGGTTGAATCTTTGTCGGGAGTTGATGCTTTCACCTTCTGCAGCGTCATTTCCGCGCAACAGGATTCGGAAGAAATGCTCGAAAAAGCGCTGGCTGCCGCCCGCCGCTGTGAACAATTGGGGTTCGAGACCTCAAAGCAGTTGGTGTCGATGGCGACAACCCTGCTTATCATGCTTTACCGCAAGAACGGTAAAACAGAAAAAGCCGATGCACTTCTTGCTGGAGACACCGGGGAAACGCAAAGCGCCAAGGAGCGTTTCACCGCCCTGTTCCCCCTTCTTGCCAAGGCCGGATCCACCAGTTCATTGCCAGAGCAAAATGCTCTTATGAGACGGTTCTTTAAAGAATACTACGCTATCGTGGATGATCTCGAGCTGAATAACGAAACTTTCGAAGCACGCTTCAAATCCTCGAAGCTCATAATGAACGCCTGCGCACTTCTTGAGAAAAACAACCAGCACGAATGGCTCATCATCGCACTTATGGACTTTATTCCGTCCATGCGGCTGTTCTACCGTGCGAGCAATTTCTTCAGCCAGTCGGAACCCCTCGAACTTTTCGTGCAATTCCATATGATGCTGGGAATGGCCTGCTACAATTGGCTGGAGGAAAAGGGCCTCAGCAAAGACTGGGGAGAAGAGGATCTTCATCCAATTCAAAAGATGCAGGCCTTCGCCGCAATCGCAACGGCCGAAGGCGCAGAGCTTCTTAAAGACACCGACCCGGACAACAGTCTGATCGAAAAACTACGCACACAACTTACCGGCCTCATCGAAAACACCGGCAGATTCCGCGACAACTATTTCGATGAAGACTTCAAAATAAAGGACATTGACAAAAAGATAAAAGAAATATATGATGAGTTTCTTGAAACGGTTGATTGACCGCATACTCTCCGAGGGAGAGGGCCGGCAACTTGCCTGGCTGGCCGCACTGGCATTGACTCTGTTCCTGATTCTGGTGGCAATAGGCAGTATCTGGGCGCTGGGATGGACGGAAATCCTCAACCTGTACCTGGACCCGGGCAGTTATCCTCTTGAAACCAAAGGTGGCGGAGGCCAGGGGTCGCTGAACATATTCAGCCTGGTCATCGCCTTCGGAGGCATTCTAATCCTGAATGCCCTCACGGTGTCCGCTTTCTCCAATGTCTTCGACAACATATCGGAGAAATACCGCAAGGGAGAGCGCCGCTACAGCTTCAAAGGCCATGTGCTAATTCTCGGAGGGGCGAGCCAACTTACCGGCATGCTGAAGGCGCTTCGGGATAATCATGATTTCGACGGGAAGGATATCGTTGTAATGAGTTCAAATGACGTGGAGATCCTTCGCGCCGAAACCGAAACCGCGCTGGACGATTCCCGCTTCTGCAGGCGCATCACTTGGTACAGGGGCGAGCGGAACAACGAGAACGACCTGCGCAGCGCATGTCCGGACCATGCTTCCGTTATTTATATAATCGGCGAAGACGGAGAAGACGCCCACGACTCCAGGAGCATAGCATCTTTCAATCTCTTGAATATCATTTGCGAAGGCCCCGGAGCAGCCATCCCCTGCCATATCACATTCGAAATGCACTCCAGCATGGACGTGTTCCACTATCTTCCCGCGGAAAAAGGTTCGCGCCTGCGTACGGAAATAATCAACACCGGCGACTATCTCGTGGAGCAGCTCCTTGTGGACACCGAGTTTGTTCCCATTCCATCCGAAGAGCAGTATCTGCATATAGTAATAGCAGGATGTACCAGGATTTCCAGGTCTTTCGCCAGCGTTGCTGCCAACATTTGCCACTTCCCCGGTTTTGCCACTTCCGGGCGCCGCACCGTGGTTTCGTTCGTGGATGATGACATACGCGGACAGATGGACAACTACGTGGCGAACCATCAGAACCTGTTCGACCTTTCGCATTATGCGTATGTCTCCCCTGACGGGCGCGAGAAGCATGGCCCTCTGGCCGGATATAAGGATTTCCTGGATATCGAGTGGGAGTTTATAGACAGCCATCTGTCATCTCCCTTCATGCGAAAGAACCTTGCCGCCTGGGCGGAAGATCCTTCGCAAAAGCTCGTCGTGGCCCTGTGCTTCGAGGATTCATCCGTCAATCTCTCAGCCGCCCTGCATCTTCCAAAGGCGCTGTTCGAGGCCGGAACTCCCGTTGCCGTTTATCAGAAGGACCATGTCGAGCTGATAGAGAAGGCTGCCTCCTGCGGCAAGTTCGGGAACCTGACCTGCTTCGGCGAGGCAAGTCCGAGAAACGATGCCCTGTTGCTGAACCGCTCATTGCGGGGCAAAAGGGTGAATTACCTCTACAACCGCGAATACGGCAATCCTCCCGCATCTTCAGCCGAAGAAGCCTGGGCAGGGCTTTCTTACGCGCACAAACTGTCGAGTATAGCCAGCGCGAACTCAATCCCCATCAAGTTGCGCTGCCTGGGCTCGTCACCAGATCTGGAAACTCTTTCAGAGATGGAACACCGACGCTGGATGGTATCGGTGTTGCTGATGGGATACCCGGCCTCGCATCCGGACATAATCCCCTACTCGGAGCTTGCGCACGAGGCCAATAAAGATTTGCTGATAGTGAAGAATATCCCCTATATCATGCAGGGTTAGCGCACCTTGCAGCTATAATCGTGAGTCTGATTACCCTCGGGGCCAAAAGCCTTGAGGGTTATTTCTTTCTTGCCGGCGGTGACCTCCAGACGCTCAGCGTTGCTGTTCACCAGCACTGGGAAGTTTGCATCGGAGACGCTGCCGTCGGGCTCATAAACATTCCATTTGTGCAGGTGTCCGCAGATCATCAGGCTGATGCCTGCCTTGTTAAGGATAGGGACGAAGTAGTCGTTGATGTTTTCATCCCCGTGCCAGCCACCCTTGCGGGGAGGGATGTGGCCGAAGACTATGCGGACGGCGGCGTTCTTGCACTCGGGAGTTTTGATGACTTCCTCCAGCCAGCGGGCCTGCTGCTGCAGGTAGGGCTCCGAGAGCATCGTGCCGGCATACTCTATGTCGTTGTCGGGCTTATCCTCTCCGGTGTCGAGGAAGATGAAGAAGAACTTGCCGAAACTGGCGGTGTGGTACTGCTCGCCGTCGATGTAGTCGAACCAGTACTTGCTGTCCTTGCCGCGGAATTCATGGTTGCCACGCTGAAGGAAGAGAGGCACACTGCCCTTCAGGTTGGATGCGCCGGTGGTGAGGAACATCTCCCGGATCTTCTCCTTCCAGGCCATCGAACTCACCATATCGCCGTTGAAGACGGTGAAATCCAGGTCTTCCAGTTTCGCGCCCTGCATCAGCACGTTCAGTATGGAATCCTTCTGGTGGATATCGTTGTAGACATCGAAGCGGACCTGGTCGTAATTCTCCTTCAAGGTGCTGGTGATGTAGGGGTTCTTGCGGTAGACATCGCTCCCCCACGGGCGGGTGTAGTCCACATTCGAGGGCCCCTCGAAACTCTTCACGCCCTTCATCATTATGCGATAGCGGTACTTCGTGCCAGGCTTGAGGCCGTCCACACGCACTTTGTGGATGTTGCTGATCACCTGGTTGCCGTGCCCGCGGAGGTCATAGAACTTGGTGCGGTCCCGGTTGTAGAAGTGCGAGCCGTCATCCGGCGCCACCTCCACCCATCCTATGGCATCCATATTGGTTTCCCAAACCACGGTGAAGCCGGTGGTGGTGGGGTTTTCGATAATCGGGCCGCAGATGGGGCGCACCTTGTCGGGGGTCTGCTGCGCCAGCGCGGCTATCACGCATAGAATGGCAACAATGGATAGTGAAAACTTCTTCATAATCTTAATTTCATGACACACAAAGATAATTATTTTTGCGCCACCTTCGCCCCGTTTTTTCAACACCACTGATTATCAGGCAGTTACTGGAAGTCGTCTGGTACATTTTCACCAGACGACTTCCAGTAAGTCATTGATAATGAGGCGCTATCAAAAAACGGCATAATTGCAAGATTTTTGTAGTAACTTTGTACTGTTATGAAAAAAGGTAGAAATAAAGGCGGGAGTGGTTCCCGCGGAGGCCGGAAAGGTTCCGGCAGGCAGAAGAAGTTTGTCCCGGTGTATGAGGGACGCGTGCAGATGACCCGCGAGGG
>JAFZIX010000214.1 GCA_017554135.1 Bacteroidales bacterium
GGTGCAGTTGAGCATGCTGAGCCGGCCGCAGAAGTTCCAGTAGAGCCAGACGGCTGCCACGGTGCCGATGAGTCCGGAGATAAGAACCATCGCTTTCTTGCTGAGGCCGAAGATGTTGCTGAGGCCGAGACCGCCGGTGTAGAGGGCGTTGTCGTTCGTGGTCCAGATGTTAAGGCCGAGCACGAGAACTGCGAGATAGAAGAGGTTCAGGTTGAGCATAACCTCGAAGATATCGTTTCCACCCACATAGATGCTGGAGACTGCGCCGAAGCAGAACATGAGGCTGTTGCCAATGAAGAATGCCACAACGGTGGTCCAGAGGCCCACCTTGCCGCTCTTTGCGAAGCGGGTGAAGTTCGGTGTGGCTGTGCCGCCGGAGACAAAACTGCCAACCACAAGGCCTGCGCCTGCGATGATGCCGAGGGTCTTGGTCCCCTGGTTGAACTGGGCGATCAGGCCGAGGTCTCCCTTGTTGACTGCCATCACCATTGCCACGGTGCCGAGGATTGCCACGAGGGGAACGGCTATGTAACTGATGATGGTGAGGCTCTTGATGCCGTAGTAGGCACTTCCTGTCATCAGGATACCTGCTATCAGCACGAAGAGATAACCCTGCCAGGGCATGTGGTCGGGTGTTACGTCAAGGCCGAGGAGTTCCTTTGCCACGGGGATGGCGAACATGGCCAGACCTACGCCGAACCAGCCGATCTGGGTGAAACTGATCATCGCGCTGGGGAGCCAGCTGCCCTTCTTGCCGAAACTCTTGCGGGCAAGCATATCCAGGGAAAGACCGCTTTCCGCACCGATCCATCCGAGGGAGCCGGTGTAGGCCGCAAGGATAAGGCCGCCGAGCACGAGTGCCCAGACATAGCCCCAAAAGTTCAAACCTGCGGCGAGTTGCTGTCCAACCCACATGCTGGCGCTGAAGAAGGTGAAGCCAAGCATCACCATAAACATGCTGAAGGTGCTTTTGCGCCCTGCGCGATCCACTGCTTGAGTCGTGTAATCGACGTCAAAACTATTCTTTTTACTCATAATGATTGGAAATAATATGGATTTGTGAAATTCTTCTTTCCGCTAATTCCTTTATAGAAATCGATGCCGCACGCTTGCAAAGCGCCTGCTCCTTCTCCCAGAGTTCCCGCAGGCCTTCCTGCGGCAGGGTGCCGAGGTGAGTGACCAGCAGCCAGATTGCAAAATCCAGGGGGCCTTCGTAACCGAGTTTCTCGTTGGTCAGCGCCACCGGGTCTATCTGGTCCGCCCGCTCCAGGATTCCCTCCCAATACTCGAAGACCTCCTCGAAGTGAACCGGAATCTCGTACCTGCGCGCGCCTCCGTCATAGATGATGCATTTCTCGAACAACGCATCCTGGTTGTCCATTATATAGTTGCGGAATTCCGGCGACACTACGCCGTCGTTCCACCCGAAGTCGATATTCGGCACGTTGATGCCGCTCACGCCCTTATCGGTATATACAGTGAAGATGCCCTCGTAGAAGAAGCATTCGAAGCCCTCGAACTCGGGGAAGTAGGCGCTGATGCGCTCGGCCATCCTCTCCATCAGGGAGATGGCACGCGTGCCGCCGATGGTGAAGAAGATGATCTTGCGGATGCTGCCGCCCTTGCGGCGGAAGCGGTCCACCACCTGGTCCAGGCACATGCGGAGGGTGTCCCCCGTGGCGATGATATCCCCTATGACAAGGGTGCGGTTCCTCGTGACGCGGAGTTTCTCGTATTTGATGTCGAGCCCGGTGATGACGTGCTCCTCGATCGTGCGTTCGCAAGAGAGGAAGTGCATATCCCTCACCCTGATGCCGACGCGGTGGCAAGCCTCCTCGATAGGATAGTTAAGGCCGCCGCGGAGGATGGTGAGTATATCGACGTCGCCCTCCGAACCAGAGGGGAAAAGGTAGCGGAGGGCGGCGACAGTTTCGGGGAGCATTGCTGAGTAGGAGTCGAATCCCACAACTTCGGGGAATGCCATAAGGCGACGGGTCCCTGCTCCACTTATAATGAAATACTTGTTTTGGAACTGCGGAGACTGCAGTTCGTATATATTTGTGTCATCTTGCAGGCCAACGTATTGAAGGCTCGCATTGCGTAAAGTACTGGACATAAAAAATCCCGATTAGAGCAATCGGGATACAAATATAATTCTTTTTTATGGTTTGCGCCAGAGACCTGGAAAAAGTTATCAACAATTAATTAATAATCCCGCCAGATCCCCGGGTTCGAGGCCGTCGAAGTAGTTGCCGGCGCCTTCCAGCGCCGCGAGGATGGCTGCATGATCAAAGCGGATGCCGTTCATGCGCGCGGCCAGTTCGCCTGCGGGGAGGTTTCCCATGAAATCACCGCCGAAGTGTACGTCCTTCAGCAGCCCGTGCTCCACACTCCAGGAGATTTCCACCGTGCCGCAGGGGAATTTTCGGGAGGCCCTGAAGGCGGCGGTGGGAGAGCGCCCGTAGATCCAGTCCCAACTGCGGAATTTCTCCTCCGCCATAGCATCTATTTCCGCCTTCTGCGCCGGCGTCAGCAGCACCTGCGCATCTCCCCCGGCGAGGATGGAGTGCAGGGCGTCCCGGAATTCCAGGATGCCGCCGAACTGCGGCAGATACTCTTTAAGGTTCGCCACGCGGCTGCGGACGGAGGCTATCCCCTTCGCATCCAACTTGCTGCCCGGCACCGCCAGCGCCTGCATCAACTCCGCCAGATCCACATCGAACATCAGCGTGCCGTGCACCATCAGCCGGTCCTTCCACACGCGCTTGGCATAACCCGAGCACTTGCGCCCGTCCACCATAATATCATTGCGGCCGCTGAGTTCCGCCGGCACGCCCATGCCGCGGAGGGCATTCACCACCAGATGCAGATACTCCGGGTAGTCTGCGTTCAGGTCCCTGGAGCGGCCGGCGATGGTGTAGTTCAGGTTCTGCAGGTCGTGATAGACCGCTCCCCCGCCGGTGACTCTGCGCGCGAGCGCGATGCCTTTTTGTTGTAAATACTGCAGGTTCACCTCCGCATATGCGCTCTGGTTCAGGCCGATGATGACGGAGGGAGCGTTGCGCCAGAGGTAGAACACGGGCTCATCGAGAGGCAGGCTCTCGAGCACGTATTCGTCGAAGGCCATGTTCCGGCAGGCGTCGGTGCAATCGTTCAGAAGATATCTCATAGCCAGCCGCAGAAGTCTTTGATTGCCGGCACGATGTATTCTTTCATCTCCGGGAAAACGGGAAGATGCAGGCCGGGGTAAGTGATGCCGGGTTTTCCGTACTCTCTCTCGAACTCAGCGCCATGGCGCACCACCTCATCATCCTTGGCAAAGAAGGCGATGGTGAGGTCTTTCTCCTTCTGGGTGAGGCCATCGAATTCAGTCTTTTCGATAGCGAGATAGCGGTCGCAGATTTCATCCGTGATCCGGAAGGTGAGGGCTCCGTCTTCGCGAGGGCTGAGCCATCGCATCTCCCCTCTCATGGCCCGGAGAGGAGCGGCGCAGTGAAAGGTCGGATTCACCAGGGCCTTGCGCCAAC
>JAFZIX010000215.1 GCA_017554135.1 Bacteroidales bacterium
CCTGAGCCAGGATCAAACTCTTCTTTGTATATTTCAAAATTCTAGCTTGATTCCTGACGCTTTCAATTTCTATTATAGAATTGACGCTCTCGATCTATTAAATTGTTCTCGGTACTTGCTTGTACTTGTTCTCCCAATATTTTCAATGAACTAAATCCGTTTAGAAAATCCTTTTTCCGAAACGGGCTGCAAAGATACGCACTTTTTTGAAACCACCAAACTTTTTTCGGCATTTTTTTAAAAAAACTAGAGCGCCTCTCGATTCACATCGAAAGGCGCTCACAATTCTAACCTAAAATTTAACCTATGAAAAAACTATTCGGTTAAATCATATTACGAATACCGTGCCAAAAGTGCCGGCTATTCGGCAGTAATTTTAATAATTTTCACCTGGGCCACAGGACGGTCCCGGCGGTCGGTTTCCACGGCCGCAATCTTGTCGATAACATCCAGTCCCTCAACGGTTTCGCCGAACACAGTATAGGAGCCGTCCAACTGCGCGCAGGTCTGTTCGTTCTGCACGATATAGAACTGGGAGCCGGAAGATTCCTTCATGGGATTCGCGGCATCCCCGCGGCGGGCAGCAGCAATCGCACCCTTCTTATGACGGTATTCGGGCACGAACTCGGCAGGCACGGTATAGCCCGGTCCGCCGGTGCCGAAACGGTCGAAATTGGCCGGATCCTTGGTCAGCGGGTCGCCACCCTGAATCATAAAGCCGTTGATAACACGATGGAAGAGCAGCCCGTCGTAGAACCCGCTCAACGCCAACTTCTCGAAATTGGCCCTGTGCAGAGGCGTACCCTTGTAAAGTTTGATCTTGATAGTACCATAGTTGGTCACCATGTCGAAGATTGGCTCTTCAGCCAGTTCAGTAATTTTCTTTTCCACTTTGATTGAATCTTGTTTTGCTTGTTCTGCTGCCTGTTCGGCCTCAGCGGCAGCCTTTTTCTTGTTTCCACACGCAGAAGCCAAAAGCGCAAGCGCTGCAATGCCGATGACAAAAAATAATAACTTTTTCATATTCAATATGCTTTGATTGCTTTTGTGAGACGCTCTTCAACATCGGAAAGCAGATACAGCCCATCCGGGTTGGCTTTGAGTCCGGCCAGGCTGATCTTTTTCGCCATGGGAGGGTTCTTGTAGGATAAAGCGCTCTCGTCGCGCAACTGCGTGACGGAGGCATATACCAGCCAGATATCAGCATATTCCTGTCCGTCCTTGCCGGAGAATTTTTCAAAGACCACCTTGGCCCCAATCGGAGTCCGCTGCTCAATGGCGCCATCCAATTCATAAGGCTCGGCTTCCAGAGCAGCAAGCACGCTCCCGATATTGGAATCATGCCCGCAGAGGAATGAAAATATCCGTTTTTCGTTTTGAATTTCGGAAAGAATTGTGATAAGCAGAGGATGAGCCACATTCACGGCGACGGAGGGAGCAGTGAAAAGGACATCTCCGTACCATTCTTTAATAAGAGATATGTTGGTCCAGTCATATAACGTGAGCGTTTTGCCAAATGCCGCCTTCTGTTCGTCGGGCTCCTCGTAATACTGAAGAACAAGGGCGTCGGCAAAAGAGCATGCCATCTTGAGACCTCCCGACATGGACGGCTCGGCATTTAGTTTAAATGACACGGATGTAGGGAACTGAGAGAAGCTGGCGGTATCGGGATAGGCCGGGGATCCGGTGATATTGATAACCCGTTCGATAAGCGCAAAGCGCTCGGACAATTTAATCTCCGGGTCATTCAGAATCACCTGAACCTCCTTCTGGGCTTGAGTCTCAAACTCCGGCGACAATTTGGTTATCTGTGGATTGAATACAGGATCCATGGTGTCGAACTGTACATTCATCTCCACATTTGCATTCTTTCCGGGAAGAAGGGCATCAGCAAAAGACCGCGCCGTGTACTGACAGCGCTGCTTTGCGTTAGCATAAAACCGGAAGGCATAAGGGTTTGCATAATCGTCCAGAATATCCTTTTCTTCGAGCCATTCTCTGAAGAAGGCGCCCATATTGCTTTCCAGCCGGGTTCCTTTGGGAGTAAGGAGGCTCGGAGCGCCTTCCCACAAGAACCATTGATAGTTCGAATCAGTCATCCGGGAGAGGATGGAGCCCTTTCCAACCATAGGAGAACGGATGTTGTGACGGCTGAGAATAACCATCTGGTCCAGGGTATAATTCTCGGAAAAAGATTCCGGACGCGGAAGCCACTCTTTGTGTTCCTGTGATTCCGGCAAATCAACACGCTCCTCGCTCTGGCACGAAGAAAACAGAAACAACAGTGGCAGAACACCGGCAAGCGCCAGAATTATATACCTTTTCATATTAATTGTGTTTAGCAAACAAATGTGTCCTCTGGTGGAGGTAGGCCTTCAGGTCTGACCATTTATAATATGGCCATTGGGAACTGATTAAATTAAAAGTTGCCTCCTCGCCATTCAGCAGCAGTTTCACCAGCGTCTCACCGCCGCGCTTCTTGCATTTGGGGGTGTAGAACACCAGTTGTATATTGGTGGCCATCGGAGAATCCGTGGTCTGGAAAAAATAAGCCTGCTCTTCCGGGGTAGGAGCGATTAGCCCCGCACCATTGATATCCATCACCATCAGCAGGCTCATCAACACGTGGTCGTGCCCGAAACGCAGATCCGCGCCGGTGCCGCCGGAGGCAAGGCGCTCATCCGCCTTCGCCACCATATCATCCACTATGGAACAGCAGGTGGTCTTGTAGGGATAGTACTCGCGGAAACGCTCGTAATTATCCGTCTCCCAAAGGATTGCATACTCCTCATCCGTCAGCAGCGGGTCGAGGTCCATACGCTCCTCCGGCGGAATGCTGTTCATCCCCGCCACGAGCATGTAGATATAGAAGAATGCATCGTAGGCACTGCGTCCGCCGAGGCATACGGAGGGATCCTTGAAGAGCCGCCCGAGCACGTCCTGATACTGGGGGAACTTGCGGAGGAAGTAGGCCTCCGAACTCTCCTCAAACGGAAAAACCAGCTTCGGGCCGGTGTAGGCGAAGGGGTTCTTGCCCATATTCGGGCGGGTAGCCTGGATATCCAGGGTGCCGGAGTGGGCGTACACATCCGCCTTCGGGGCCTCCCGGGCTATGCTGGCACAGCAGGAACTCATACTCATTATGGAGCGGACGGAGGTGGAGGAACAGGCCTCCACGCGACTGCCTGCCTTGAATGCGTCAGGGAAGGATTTCACCATGTTGGCGGCGATCCAGGCGTGCTGCTTCCATCCGGCAGGGGTGAGATCTCCCACCTTGTACTGGCCATCCTTCCAAAAGGCCTCCAACTGCCCGAGGAGTTTCTCCCCGTACTCGGTCAGATTGCCGGTGGCAGCGCCCTCGCGGAGCATATCCAGCGGCAGGGTATAGGTCTTGGCGGTGTAGGCATAGCGCGAGCCATGGCGCCCGTAGTGGGCGATGTAGGTCGCTTTATACCCTTTCGGTGCCGGCGTCAGGGCCTTGACGGTGGTGTCGTAGGTGCGGTCCAGGCCGGCAGCAAGCATTCTGCTGGCGCGAACTTTCTCACGAACATCCGTCCGAGCAAGGTGCAGGGGCTGGGCATAAACAATCCCGCTCCCCAGCACGACGGCGAGGAGCAGGGACAGAAGATTTCGCAGGGTCTTCATGGCTTATTCGATGACCTGCTGCTTGCGGCGCCAGTTCAGCACCGGCAGCATGAAGGAGATGATGGCGGCGCCGAGCCAGAACCAGCTGACGTAGGTATAGTCGTGCACCATCGCTCCGTTCGCACCTTCCACGCTGTGTCCGTCCAGCAGCAGACCGGTGATAACATTCTGCAGACCGGCGGCGGCATAGGAGGCCATACCCACGATTCCGAGGGCGGCTCCTGTAGCCTGACGAGGAACGAGATCCACCGCCATCAGGCCTCCGAGGAAGCTGATCAGCACGCCGATGGCAACGCCGAAGAGTACCATGGCCAGCACGTTGACCCACTTGGAAGGGCCTCCGAACAGGAACAGCGCGAGCGCGATGGCCTCGATGATACCGGCTACGAATGCAGGATACTTCCTGTCTCCTCTGAATACCGCATCCGACAACCAGCCGGAAACAACGGTGCCGATGATGCCGAATATAGGATTGATTCCGATGATAGTGGCAGCGCCTGCGAGATCGTAACCTTTAGCCTCCTGCAGGAAGATGGTGCCCCACTCGTTGATGGCGTAGCGGCTCATATACATGAAGGCGCTGGCGATTGCGAGGATCCAAACGCCGGGATTCCTGACTACAGCGGCCTGCATGCGCTTGGTCTGCGCGCGCTTTTCTTCCGGGGAAAGGGTGTCCTTCTGCTCCGCTTCTCCGGCCAGAACCTCTACGGGAGGAAGGCCTTTGGCCTCGGTGGAGTCGTGCAGGAAGAAGATGATTATGAGGATGCCCAGCACGCCGGCCAGGGCTGCGCCGAAGAAGCCCCACTTCCAGCCGAAACTTGCCACCAGCATGCCCACGAACACGAATGAAAGACCTTCGCCGATGTTATGGGAGGAACTGAAGAAGCCGTAGTAGGTACCCCTGATGCGAAGGGGATACCAGCGCGAAAGGGCTATGATTGCAGGCGGAGCGCCCATGGACTGGCTCCATCCGTTCACCGCCCAGCAGCAGGCAAAGAGGATGAACAGGGCCGAATTGGCGATGCCTCCCTTGAGGGCGGTCACGCCCAGGATGCCCATCGTGAAGTTCATAAGCACGGACACGATGAGGCCGGCCGCCATGAAACGCTTGATGTTGGAACTGTCCGCCAGGAAGCCGTTGATAAGTTTGCCGATGGCGTACGCCCAGTAGAGGCACGCGCCGATGATACCCAACTGGGTGGCGTTAAGCAGGCCCGCGTCGATGAGCGGCTGCTTCATCACGCCCATCGAGAGGCGGCAGACATAGTAGAGCGCGTAGCCGAATGTTCCGGCCATGAAAGCCTGGAAACGCAGTCGCTTGTAGGTCTTGTCAACCTTGTCGGCAGGCACCTTCACTGCCGCAGGACCGCCGGCTTTGAAAAAATCAAGAAAACTCATATTAATATTTTAGTGTTGTTCGTTTCAAGCCTTAAATATACGAAAAAAGTAGCAACCCACCCCGGCACATGGCCCGAAAAACCGCATTTTCTGGCCATGTGCCCACTGAAAACCCCTGACCAGCAGAGATTTTGGGCAATATCTCCCCAGGTCCCGCCTTTTTCGAGGGGACAAGGGGCGTTTTTGCCGTAAAATGGGACAAGTCAGGGTTACTGTCATTCCGAGCATTACTGTCATTCCGAGCGAAGCGAAGGAATCTAGTGACAGACACGGAGGATTATTCCGTAGTTTCGATGACAAGGAAGTGTGTGCGCACGTTGCGGACCCCGGCGTGGTCGTATTTCTCATTGTCGGTGGGGTAGTTGACCACATTGGTTTCAGGGTCCCCCTGGCCGCGCACGCAGAGGGTGGTGGAGCCGCCACCGTCCATATTGAGAGCGTACTGCGGGTGGAAGTATTTCACCAGGAAACGCGTGAGTTCCCGGGCGCTCATCCCCTCGCTGACTGCAGGGCGCCGGCCATCCACCGCAACCAGAAGAAGGTGATTATTCCCGGTCAAGGCTACCGCCGAGCGCGGATGGCGCACCCCCTGGTGGCGGATGGGATCCTCATACTGGAGTTTGTCGAAATCCTCCTGCCCGTACTTGGGATCCACGAAGAGCTCGCCCACCGGATCGAAATCGTCGATGAGCATGGGGGCGCTGGAGAAGATGTTGCTGCAGGTGGAGGAAGCGTAGAACGCCCTGCGCTCTTCGATGCTCTTGCCCTTTCCATCGAAGGTGATGCTAACGTCACGGCCGTTCTCCACGCATATCGCGCCCTCACTCTTCCAGTTAGGAATGTTGCTGGTGAAGACGAAGTCGTAGGGCATGCAGGTGTAGTACTCCCCGTTCGTCTTGATGACGACAGATGTCGATTCGTAGGTGGCGTTCATCGCCGCTATGCAGCCGGGAGTGCGAAGGTAGACGTCCGAGGTCGGTTCCCTCTTGTCGGAGCAGTTGAAGCGAAGTTCATATTTAGGATTGTTCAGATCCTGGTCGATGACGAACACCTGCTGAGCAGAGCCGGACACCTTGTCGATGCCCGAGAAGGTGTAATATGTGATGCCGTCGGCTATTTGGGTGGTGGCCCAGCCCTCGCCCCTCGGTCCCCTGCACCCTGGCGAGAGTGTGAAAAGGACAATGGCGAAGGTTACAACTGTACGGATATTTAGTGATTTCATAATTGCAAAGATAATTTATTCTATTGACCATCGAAAACTTAAAAAATTTAAGTTTAGGCAAACCATAAGATTGTTCTTATGGTCTTTTAAAAACACACAATCGTCAGCAGAAACTTAAATTAACGTTTAAGTTTGCCGCAATTCTTTGGATTCCCGGATTTCTTCGTATACTATGCAGTTCCAAATTTATTGCATTATGGAACAGTTAATTAAACACACCAAGTACATCGATCCGATGATCGACGTGGCTTTCAAGCAAATCTTCGGGCAGAAGAAGAACAAACGTCTTATCAAAGAACTTCTGGAGCATGTCTTCAGCGTCAAAATCACCGAACTGGCTTTCGTCAACGTGGAGCATCCCGGCGAAACGAAGGCGGACAGGAATGCCGTCTTCGACCTGCAATGCAGTTCTGAACAGATCGGGGACTTCATCGTAGAAGTCCAGGTGAAGGAGCAGGCGCATTTCGACAAACGCGCCCTGTACTATAGCACTTTCCCCATTACGGCGCAGGCGCCAAAGGGAAAATGGAACTACGATTTCAAACCGGTGTTTTTCTTAGGCCTGCTGAACTTTTCGCTGCCAAACATCAAGGATAAGAAAAATGAATACATCCACCGTTATTCAATCCGCAACAACGAGACCAACGAGCCGTTGACAGATTCCTTACAGTTCGTTTTCATGGAGGTAAAGAAATTCAATAAGCCCAGTGAACGCTGTAAATCCTTCGAGGACAAGTTCTTGTATTATTTCAAGAATCTTCCTACTTTTGTGGAGAAACCGGACACTCAGAATGACAGTTATTTTGAGGAACTGGTTGCAGCAGCAGAATACAGCAATATGACAAAAGCAGAACGTGAAGCATACAACAGGCGGCTGAAAGTTTTAAGAGATAACTATGCAGCCGAGGAATTCGCCCGTGAAAAAGCGGCGAAGGAACGCGAAAAGGCCATAGACGAGACCCTGCGGGAAACCGCGGCTAAAATGCTGGCCGAGGGCGTTGAGCCAGCTATTGTAATGCGTTGTACCGGCTTAAGCGAAGAAGAGATTGCGGCGCTCTAAAGGCGCTGGCCTTAAAGGATGTAACAAAAGAAACTGCGAGACGGGCTCTCGCAGTTTCTTTTGATATAGGGCGGAGGGTTGCTCCGCAAGTTAGCTTACTATTTCAAGGTCGGCACACTGCCAGTGAGGTCCCAGATGGAGCCGTCCCAACCAAGAGTTGTGGCCTGGGAAGAGATGGTGCCGGACGTTCCATAATAGTTGCCGGTAATGGCAGATTCATCTACGGCATCTTTGACAGCACCGCGGAAAGGCAACGTGTCGTTCCAAGCGATGTTCTTTGTAACCGATGTCGGCGCTGCTTCAACCCAACCAATGAAAGCTCCAACGCCTGTCCCTGTGCCGCTTACCGATGCATTTGCATAGCAACTGGTAACCGTGGCACCAGCCAACAAGTTGCCGACAAAACCACCAATATTATTATTTGTTCCACCGATAACAGTAGCAGTGGTGTAACTGTTGGTTACTTTACCTTCTGCCGGGCTATACAGTTGCAAATAGCCGACAAAGCCACCAGTATTGTTCCCATTTGCATTGATAGTGGTGGATTCAACATAACTTTTGTCGATAGTTGCATATACAACACCACCAAAGCCACCGGTATTGATGGCTCCTGATATGGATGAACTCTTGACGTAGCAGGATTTAAATACAGTCGAAGCACTTGATCCCGTGTCTCCGACAAAACCGCCAACGCGTCCGCAAACCGATGCAGTAATCGTCGCTCCTTCAACATAGCAATTTGTACAATCAGCACCACCAGCAGCAACACGGGCAATAAACCCTGCGACAGGAGAATTAGCATTGCTTCTACCGGCAGAAATAGTTCCACCCAAATAAGCACAATTGGTAATAGTTGCAGGGCCGGTATTAGCGCCATATTGACCGATAAAACCACCTGTATAATAACTGCTGCTATTTGTCACATTGGCAACAGCAGTACAATTCGTGATGGTCGCAGCAGCATTAACATTTCCAATAAAACCGCCTGCGCTTCGCCCTGTGGTCGTGCTGGATTGAGTAATGCTATTTGTCCCTGTGACATGACAGTTGCTGATTGTACCAGCAGCACCCACAACACCGGCAAATCCGCCGACATTCTTTCCAATTCCGGAAACCGTTGCATTGTTTACCGTTATTCCACTGCAATTACCAACATTACTTCCTGTACCTATATATCCCCCGACAACACCTGCGTTATTTCCTCCGCCAACGATTGTCGGTTTTTCGAAAGTGATATTTCTTGCAGTTCCATAAAGCACGCCGAAGAAACTGGGATAAGCATAAGACTCCCCGTTTACGCTGAGATTAGAAATCGTATGACCATTGCCGTCAAAATCCGTTTCCCTCTTATATGTGCCCGCGCGGTTGAAAGGCACCCAATCAACTCCTTTTAAGTCAATGTCATCAACAAGCTTGACATAATACTTTACGGTAGCATTGGCATCTTCCGCTGTTTTGTACAAGTTCATCAAAGTAATCATCTGATACTTATCAGCTATAAGGAATGGATGAGCCTCCGTACCATTGTCATCTTTACCGGCGTACTTATCGCAGTTGCTTCCGGTGAGATAAATGAGGTTCAACTGGCCACCGGCGAGGTTGAGGGCGGAGGGAGTCTTGTAGTAGCGGGTGTATACAGTGTGGCTGGCATTGGTGGAGCCGAACTTGAACAGGAGTCCTGTTCCGGAAGGGATGGCCACACCGCCGGCAGGGATTGTTGCATATACATCAAGAATGTCCGGATTACCATTATCCTCCTGATTGGTCAGGGTAACGGTCATCGTGCCGGTAGCCCCGAAGATGTTTTTGTCTGCAACCATGGTAACCAGGTTGATGGTTTCAGCTACACCTGCAGGAAGCGTGACCTGAAGATGAAGCGCGCCGGACTGAGCAAGAGTGCCGCCGCCGTTAGCGCTTGCCCATGCCGAAGAGAACGTTACATCATCGTAGGTGTTCACTCCGGAAAGGGTGGCTGAATATCCAAGGTGCGCCGTGCTTTCATCTGCACTCTGAGTCTGGGCAAGAGGATTGGCCGGCATTCCACTGCTCAAAGTAATGTCGTACGAGGCGGCAGATATCGCAGTGCCGGTAAATGTTGCATTCTTGGTGCCCTCGCCGGAAGAAAGGGTGAAATCCTGGTAATTGCTGGCATTTCCATGTTCGGCAACGCGGATCTTGTCACCGGCAGACCAGGTCAGTTCCAAAGCGTCGCCAACGTATTCCAGCGCCACCTTTGAAAGATCTTCGGGAATAGTAACCTTGATGGTTACCTCCTGCCCTTCAGCAGGCTCTGAATTGTCGGTAGTGTTCTGCTCTTTATTGCAACTTACTGCAGAAAGCATTGCGGCAACGGCCGCGAGAATGAAATAATACTTCTTCATAAGGCAGAACGATTAGAGTAACGACTCTTCCGAAATGGAATCAGTAATAACGGGTGTCTCCCCGAGGTCTCCGAGGCTTCCGCCGGGAGAGGTCATAATGACGTTGGTGGAGTTCAAATTGATGCACTCCGCAAAAGGAATTAAATAGTTTTTCTTCATATATATAAAGGAATTAAAATTATTTTATCACTTCTTCGATTATCGGTTTGATGATACCTTCCATCACGGTATAGGCATCCGGGTTGGGATGGAGGTCATCGTAGAGCCAGTAGCGTTGCTGCATGGCCAGGCCGTCAGTGTCGACAAGGGCGGAGTGATAATCACACCACGTGAAGCCCTTGCTGTCGGCATATTCCTTAACCATCCTGTTTACTTCCTTGATGTGAGCGCCCTTGGTTTTAGGGTTGCTGAGGTTGGAATACTCACGGTTGCAAGGGGTGATGGTGCAAAGGATAACTTTCATATTGAGGGCTTCAGCCTGTTCGGCCATGCTCTTGATATTCGCCAGGATAGTGGCTTTGGAGACACCCTGGGCGAGGTCGTTGGTGCCGCCCATGATCACAACGCACTGGGGATCCTTGTCAAGCACATCCTTCTTGTAGCGCACCACCATCTGACTGGTGTTTTCAGCGCTTATACCCTTATCTAAATAATTGTTGCTTGTGAAGAAATCCGAGTGCCATGTAATAACTACATTGGAGCCGCTGATCTTCAACCATGAAGGTAAAGGGTCAATGGGAATGAGTATTGAGGAAATGGCCCTGGTGTTCGTAGTCAGGCCCCACTGCCAGGTGATGCTGTCGCCGATGAA
>JAFZIX010000216.1 GCA_017554135.1 Bacteroidales bacterium
CCACCTTCCTGCAGGGCGGCGTGGGTGCCATCACAAAGGAGTATGAAACACGGATGCGCGCGGCGGCGGATGCCCTCGATTTCGAGCAGGCCCAACTCTGGAAAGACCGCATCGACGCCCTCCAGAAGCACTACGCCCGCAGCATCGTCACCTCCGTTCGCGACCTTGAGGCGGATGTGTTCGCGCTGGTATTCGACGGGCCGGATGCCTTCGGATCCTTCCTGCGCCTGCGCGGCGGCGCCATCGTCCAGAGCCTGAACCTGGGATTCCGCATGAACATCGAGGAGGAGCAGGCGGCGGTGCTGAGCGAGTTCATCGCCGAAATGGACAGCAAGTTCGGCGGGCTCTCCCGCGAAATCATCGTCCCCTTCCTGCCAGATGTGAAGATGCCGGAACTGAAGTACACCGTGCCCGTGAAGGGGGATAAACTGTCGCTGCTGGAACTGGCTGCGAAGAACGCCCGGGAGTATCACTTCAACACCCTCAAACAGCGCGAGCATACCGACCCGGACGAGTACCGCCGCAGCGTGCTGGAGGATCTGCGCAAGGCGCTTGGAATGAATGAGTTGCCCGTGCACATGGAGTGCTTCGACAACTCCAATATCCAAGGCACGAACCCGGTCGCGAGTTGTGTGGTTTTCCGGGACGGGCGGCCCTCCAAGAAGGACTACCGCAAGTTCAAGATCAAGACTGTCGTGGGTGCGAACGACTATGCTTCCATGAAGGAGGTGGTGAACCGCCGTTATTCCCGCATGCTGGAAGAGGCGCCGGAAGACCTTCCGCAACTGATAGTGATAGACGGTGGCAAGGGCCAGTTGGAGTTCGCCTGGCAGGCGCTGGCGGAACTCGGTCTCACCGATAAACTGACCGTGGTCGGCCTTGCGAAGAGGCTGGAAGAGGTCATCCGCGTGGGAGATCCCTATCCTTTGTTTATCGACCGCAACTCGCAGGCCCTCAAACTTTTGCAGCAGATCCGGGACGAGGCGCACCGCTTCGGCATCACCTTCCATCGTTCGCTTCGCAGCAAGGCCGCAATACAATCCGCCCTCACATCTATTAAAGGTGTGGGCAAGCAGACGGAAGAACGGCTGCTGCTGCACTATGGTTCCGTGGCCCGCATCGCCGCCGCCGACCCCGCCGACCTGGCTTCCTTCGTCGGCCCGGCCCTGGCTTCCCGCATTCTGGAAGCACTGAATTCCTGAAAAGATAGTATATTTGCAGCTCGACGAAATTGCTATGAACGAAAAGACATTCAACACCATATTCAACGCATTCCTGCTGACGGGAATGCTGGTTTGCGTAACTATAGCCTGTATCCTGAACCTGCAGAAGCCCGATGCCAGGGTGGCCTTGACCATACTATCTGCCGTGGGAGCGATAATGGGGGTAATCAGCGTGGTACTGTCGGCCAACGGCAACATCCTCACTTTCGTATTCGGCCTGGTGGACGTGCTCATCTACTCCTACACCCTGCTGGATCAGAACGTGCCCATGACCCTGGGGCTGCATGTGCTGTATTTCCTGCCGATGGAGTTTATCGGCTTCTACCAGTGGCGCAGGCGCGGGGCGACTTCAAAGAAGGCCGTCCAGGCGCGCAGGCTCCCGGCGAAGGGGTGGCTGAACGTTGCTGCGCTGTTCGTTGCAGTGTATGCCGTTATACTGTTTATCGCCTGGCTGATTGCCCGTTACCAGGGCAATATAGTCTGGGCGAAGATGGCTTTCGACAGTGCTGTCACCACCGCAAACATCGTAGCCCTGGTGTTGATGGCGATGGCTTATCTGGACCAGTGGTATCTCTGGACCCTGGTCAATATCACATCCATCGTGTTGTGGATCATAGTGCTAAGTTCCGGCGAGGGTTCCAGTTATACGGTAGTCCAACTCATCAAATATAGCTTCTATCTTATCAATGGCCTCAACGCCATACGTATCTGGTTGAAACTCAGCCAGAAAGAGGAGGGTTTGCAGGAATAAAAAAAATTAGTAACTTTGCAGTCTACAAAGACGAATGTACTAATAATAAACTTAATATTCTAATTATGAACCACGAAGAAATCGTAAAGAAGGTTAAGGCCATCATCGTCGACAAACTCGGCGTGGAGCCTTCCGAGGTTACCGAGAGCGCAAACTTCACCAATGATCTTGGTGCAGACTCCCTTGATACCGTAGAACTCCTTATGGAGTTCGAGAAGGAGTTCGGTGTTAAGATTCCCGATGAGGAAACCAGCACTATCTCCACCGTTGCCGATGCTATCGCAAAGGTTGCCGAGAAACTCGGCGTAGAGTAATCTACCAATGCGGAATAATAAAATGGCCTGCCAAGTCGGCAGGCCATTTTGTTTTACAATAGTTTACTCAATGTCTTTTCGAGACCGTCGCCGCGAAGATCATCCCCGCGGGTGATGATGATGCCGTCCGGGCCGAAGAGGATGAGATGGGGGATGCCCTGGATGCCGTAGATATTTGTGGGGACCTTCTGGGCGTTCACGATCTGGTTCCAGGTCACGCCGTGCTCTTCTGCGGCAACCGCGGTGTCTTCGGGCTTGTCCCAGACTGCCACGCTCAGTACGTCGAACTTCTCGCCGGCATATTTCTCATAGGCGGCCTTGATGTTGGGTATTTCCCTTTTGCAGGGGCCGCACCAACTGGCCCAGAAATCCACCAGCACATATTTGCCCTTGCCCACATAGTCGGAGAGCCTGGCAACGCTGCCGTCAGGCTGTGCGACCTCGAAATCGGTGAACATGTTGCCGGCATTGACGCCGACCTCTACCTTGGCGGTTTTCTTCTTTCCGCCGCAAGCGGCAATGGTCAGTATGGCCAAAGCTGCCAGGATGATGTATTTCTTCATAATTGACGAATTATTCGTTAGGGATGGAATAGGTGAAACTGAAACTGGGCCTCAGTGCAGGATCCGCTGCGGCGGGTCCGTAGAGTTTGCAGTAGTAGTAGCGGTCGCGATCCAGCGCCGGGGCGGTTGAGGACGTTGTGGAGGAACTGCCGTAATACTGTGCCATCATGGAGTAGTTGTAGTAGTTGGAGTAGCCATATCCGCCATAACCATATCCGTATCCGCCGTATCCATAACCGCCGCCATACATATTGCTCATCATGCTCTGGTATGCGAGGTAGTTGTAGTAATCACTCATCTCCTTGTTTCCGCTTACGGTTGTGGTCGTGACATCGTTATGCTGGACCAGCATCCAGATGTCGTAGTCCCCGCCGTCCATCTTGTCCGTGCCGTCCTCAAGCCCCAGCAGGCGCTGCAGGTGGTAGGTGATATCCGGGGAATAGGTCATCAGAGAACGATGAATATTGCCCTGGTCCTCGTTTGAATCGGAGGCATCCGTCAGGCCCATATATGAAATTAAGCCATCCGAAGAGTGTATGCGGCAGGTGGGACTGAGTATCTGAGGCACCTTGTGCATGGTCTCGAAATTCTCGTCCGGCTCCTGATAATGCATGGTGATGCTGGCCTTGTTGATGACCGCCTTCTTCGGGTCGTGCCCGTTGGCGACTATGGCATCGATGGCCTTCTGCCTTATCACTTTTGCGGAAATGACGGGCTTCACGCCGCCGCCACCCTCAACGTAGATAAAGTCCCCTGCATCCCCGACTTTGGATTTGGAGGCGTCACCGGTAACATTCGCGCAATATTGAGGGAAACTGCCGGTGCCGGAGTTGGTGAGCAGGGAATCGATATCGTAAAAGTCGGTTGCGGAGAAGTAGAACCAGAAGGTGCTGTCCTTTTTCACTTCCTTGCCGTCGATGGTCCAGGTGGAATTGAACTTCAATGCCGCCATGCTGCCCTTGATGTAGCCGTAGTCGCTGTCGTACTGCAGTTGCAACTGGAAAATGTTGAAGCGTCCGCCTCTGCCCACTGGCTGGCCGGTGGTGATATAGATGCCGGGGAAGCGCTTGGTGAACAGGTTGATATCCTTGGATTCCTCCTCGGTGATGGTGAGGTATTTCTCCCCGAATTCCTTGGTGAAGTTGAAACTCAGGGAATCTCCATGGCCGATAACCGGAATGGTGGAGCAAATCAGTTTGCTGCCGTGGGCGGGCTCGCTCTTGCAATAAGTGCGGTAATCGGTGTCCAGTTGCTCGCTGAGTTCGTAGACATACACGCTCTGGAGGATGTTTTTCTGGTCGAGGTCGCAGACGGAACTGGAGTCGGCCAGGGCGCTGAAGTGGAACTGCTTGAATTCAGGGTTCTTGCCGAAGTCCAGGGCATCCACATACATCGGCACGAGGGTTAGACAACTGCTGCGGGTGCTGAGCCCGAATTCATCGTCGTTGCGGATGGCGCCGATGGTGATGCGGGAGGATGAGTAGGCGGAAAGACTGTCCGCCAGCAACATCTTCACGGGGATTTCCACGGGAGCGGGGGAGACTACTTTATAGGTGTGACTGACGGGCAGCAGGCTCCCGCCAAGTTCATTATTTACCGACACACAGCCAATGCAGCAAAGAAACGTTGCCGCAGCGGCAAGGAACCAACAGGATTTCATCTTTTACAACTTGTCATATAGGGCGTTGTAATCGTCGATATAACTACCGTTCCCGAAACTGCCTTCCTTGAAGGGAAGAACCGGAACCTTGAGGCCTTTGCAGTACTTGACCAGCGCAGGGTCCAGGTTGGCGGAGCCGAGGATGATACCGTCCGAATACTTCGCTGCCGTTTCAGCAAGTTTTATGCCATCGGGATGCTGGGCGATTGGAAGGTCCGCAGGCTTGATGCTGCCCGTGGCCGCTTTTGCCGCGAAGTCGGCAGGGAAAGCGACAGACGGGGTGTCGTCGTATAGGGAGAGAACCACCTTGCTGGAAGAGAAGATGGGATCGTCCCGGAAGACTTTCTTCAGATATGCCGGCACCAGGTGGGTGATCCAGCCCTGGCAATGGATGATGTCCGGAGCCCAGCGCAATTTCTTCACCGTTTCCAGCACACCCTTCGCGAAGAAGATGGCGCGCTCGTCGTTGTCGGAGAAGAAGCGGCCCTCGGCATCAGAATAGACTGCTTTGCGGCGGAAGTAATCTTCGTTGTCGATGAAGTACACCTGGATGCGGGCGGCCGGAATGGATGCCACCTTGATGACCAGCGGGCGGTCCACATCCCCGATCACAATGTTGATTCCGGAAAGGCGGATTACTTCATGGAGCTGGTTTTTGCGCTCGTTGATGCAGCCGAAGCGCGGCATGAAGGAGCGAATCTCCTTTTTACGCTCCTGAATCCCCTGCGGGAGCTGCCGCCCCACGAGGGATATCTCGCTCTCGGGGAGATAGGGGAATATCTCCGAGTTTACGAACAGGACTTTTTTTGTTTCTTCGGCCATTTCAGGACAACTACGATTTTAACAAAGGTACGAAAATTTTTTGAAATAGTCATAATTCACTATCTTTGACACAATTTCCAGTACTATGCCCAAAGGAGAAAAGAAAAAGATGAAAAGGCGGCTGACCGGGGCTTACATCTCCTCGGTGATCAGCATCAGTCTCGTGCTGCTGCTCATAGGGGTGGCATCGGCGCTGATCCTGAATGCCGGCCGGGTGAGCAACTATTTCAAGGAGAATATCCAGATTTCGCTTCTCTGCGGGCCCGGGGTAAGCGAGCAGCAGGCCGCCGCGTGCGCTTCCCGCATCGACTCTCTTCCCTTCGTTCGCGGCACCGAACTCATCACCAAGGCTCAGGGCGAAAAGGAACTCAAGGAGATGCTGGGGGAGGATTTCCTCTCCGTCTTCGAGACCGCCCCCATCCCTGTTTCCATCAACATCGGGCTCAAGGCGGATTATGTCTCTGCGGACAGCCTTGCGCGTATAATTCCCGTACTCCAGGCCATTCCAGAGGTGGATGAGGTGGAGAGCAGGCAATCTCTGGTGGAAGCCCTCAACCGCAACCTTTCCGGCATTTCGCTGGTGCTGGGAGTGTTCATCGCCCTGCTGCTGTTCATCTCCTTCATACTCATCGGCAACACCGTGCGCCTGAGCCTCTACGCCAAGCGCTTCACAATACATACGATGCGCCTGGTGGGCGCAACCCGCGCGTTCATACGCCGTCCGTTCATAGGCTCGGCGGTGGCGCAGGGGCTGGTTTCCGGGCTTCTCTCCTGCGGCGTGCTGGCAGGGGCGCTGGTGCTGGTGAACCGTTCCTTCCCGCAGGCGGCCGCTCTCTTCACTCCCGGAATCCTCGCAACCGTTGCGGGGATAGTGCTGGCGTGCGGAGTGCTCATCTGCGTACTCGCCACATTCTTCACTGTAAATAAACTCGCTCTCGCAAGCGAAGATTCCTTATACTATTAGAAGATGGACAACAAACCCGCCATAACCCGAAAGGGTCTCAAATTCCTGCTCGCAGGGGTGCTTGTAATGATTGCCGGATTCATCCTGATGATGGGCGGCGGCCTCAAGGACCCGCAGGTGTTCAATTATGCAATGTTCGATTTCCGCCGTCTGGTGGCTGCTCCGATAGTAATCGTGGCAGGAGTGGTGATAGTGATAATCGCGATAATGAGGAGGGATGCTGAATGAACTGGCTTGAAGCATTGATTCTCGGCCTGGTTCAGGGCCTTACCGAATTCCTCCCCGTCAGCAGCAGCGGGCACCTGGCTATAGGACGTGAGATTCTTGGTGTCGAGGCTTCCGGCGACCTGGTTTTCGAGGTGGCGGTGCATGCGGCCACCGTGCTGAGCACGATAGTAGTTTTCCGGAAAGAGATCTGGAAACTGCTGCAGGGGTTCTTTAAGTTCAAGATGAACGACGAGACCGATTATATCCTGAAGATTCTGGTGTCGATGATTCCAGTATTCGTGGTGGGCATGTTTTTCAAGGATTACGTGGAGGAACTGTTCGCTTCGCTGATGGTGGTCGGCATTGCTCTGCTGGTGACGGCCCTGCTGCTTTTCTTCTCGGATTTCGCTTCCAAGAAGGCGCAGGCGGAGAACCCCGCCCGCAACGGCATAAACTGGTGGCAGGCGCTGGTGGTCGGCATAGGCCAGGCCTGTGCGGTGATCCCCGGGCTTTCGCGTTCCGGCACCACCATCTCCACGGGCCTGATTTGCGGAGTCAAGAGGGATGTAATGGCCCAGTTCTCGTTCCTGATGGTGCTGGTCCCCATCCTTGGAGAAGCCTTCCTGGACGTGGTGGGAGGGGATATGGCAGCATCTTCCATAGGCGTGCTGCCGCTTATCGTGGGCTTCCTGGCGGCGTTTGCTTCCGGGCTTTTCGCCTGCAAGGTGATGATTGCGCTGGTGCGCCGCGCCCGCTTGAGTTGGTTCGCGCTCTACTGCGCCATCGTGGGCGTGCTGGTTCTGTTTTTTGCGTAGATGGAAAGGTCCAAGATATACTTCGTGGCGGATGTCCATCTGGGGCTGGATGCCAACGATCCCGCGGCGCGCGAGGAGCGTTTCGTGCAGTGGCTCCGCAGCATCCGTACCCCCGAAACCAAGGCCCTTTGGTTGCTGGGGGATATCTGGGACTTCTGGTATGAGTACCGAGACGTTATCCCCCGCGAGGGCGTCAGGGTGCTCAGCGAACTGATCCAGATGGTGTCCGAGGGGATAGAGGTGGTGTTCATGCCCGGCAATCACGATATCTGGTGCTACTCTCTTTTCGAGAGCCTCGGAATCCGCAAGGCGGAGCAGACGCAACTGCTGGAGATGGATGGCAAGACCTTCCTGCTGGGCCATGGGGATGGCCTCGGCGGCGCCAAATGGGGCTATCGCCTGATGCTGAAGATCTTCCACAGCCGTGTGTGCCAGGTGCTCTTCAACCAACTCCATCCCTGGCTGGCCTACCGCTTCGGCACCGACTGGAGCAATTCCAACCGCCGCAAGCACGGGGGCTACAAGTTCTGTGGCGCGGATGAGCCGTTATATAAGTTCTGTCTGGATAAACAAGCGGATTATTTCATCTTCGGCCACTTCCATGACGCCGTTGACATGGCGTTGCCTTCCGGCGCCCGCCTCATAGTCCTCAAAGACTGGATCGGCGACCCCGCCCCCCACTACGCCGTGTGGAACGGCAGCGCTTTGGAAATAAAGTAGGATTAATCTCCCTGCTCTTTCAGGATTTCTTTGGCTTCTTTCAGGCCTTTGCGCATGAGGTCTTCCTCGCTGCGCTGTTTACGACGCTCTTCGCGGGATTTGACCGTGCTCTGGAGGCGTTCGCGTTTGATGACGGTTTTCTTGGGATAGTCGAAGAAAATAGCGAAGTAGAATGAATCCCAGTGGCCTTTGTTCCAGATACCGACCAGTTCCTCCAGTTTGGCGTCTTCACCCTGGGGGTCGTAGCGTTTTTTCAGGTTCTGCCCGAATAATTTGGCGATGAACTGCCAGAAGTTGGCGGAAAAAGAACTGCGGTATTCCTTGATGATTTCGAACGGAGGGATGCCGCATTCGCGGTCTACCAGGCGCATCAGCACCACCCCCTGCGAAATGGTCATGTGCTTTATGTCGCTCGCGAAGATGTCGAAGAGTTCGAACATTACGTCCCGGGTATAGGCGTTGCGCTCGCCGCGCTTGGTGGCGTCGACGGCCAGCACGCTGTCTACCTGGGCCATCATTTTCTTGCCCGCAAGGGCGTAGGGATAAACCTTGTTGAAGTTATAGACCAGTTTGTACTGGCGGCGCCAGTCGCCCTTTTTGAGCCTTGTTCCCTTGGGGAAGCACCACACGGGATCTATCTGGTCGACGAAGAGGGTATCTCCGTTCTCATCAACGTAGTAGTACATCGGATATCGCTCCTTGCTTTTCTTCTGGGAGAAGGCAGGGGAGCATACCAGAATACACAGTATTAACAGCACTATCTTTTTCACGGTCGCAAAGGTAACAAAAAATTTTTTCACCAAACTCGTAAGTGCTTGAAAAATCAAAAGTTGACTATTCGTTTTTTGTGTCGAAAATGCTCAAAATTTTTGCCAAAGTCCTTGCGCGTAAAGAAATTTTTTGTAACTTTGCATCCCAAAAATCCGCCCTGTAATAGCGTAAATCGCTGATTATCAAGGATTTGGCCAGAAAATTTATTATTTTTAAAATAACAGTAAAATGTTACAACCTAAGAGAACAAAGTTTAGAAGGGAACAGAAGAACCGCATGAAGGGAATGTCCCAGCGCGGCAATCAGCTCGCATTCGGTTCCTTCGGTCTTAAGAACCTCGAGAACTGCTGGCTCACCGCTCAGCAGATTGAGGCTGCCCGTCAGGCCATCACCCGTCACATGAACCGTGAAGGTCAGTTGTGGATCAGGGTATTCCCTGTGAAGCCGGTCACCAAGAAACCTCTCGATACCCGTATGGGTAAGGGTAAGGGCGATCCCTACGGATTCGTTGCTCCTATCACCCCCGGCCGTATCATTTTCGAGGCAGAGGGCGTTTCCCTCGCCATCGCCAAAGAGGCAATGCGCCTTGGCGCAAACAAGCTCCCCGTTGCGACCAAATTCATCGTTCGCAGGGATTATGTGGAATAATTTAATGGAGGAATCAGAACAATGAAAGCAGCAGAAGCACGCGAAATGTCTGTAGCAGACCTGCGCGACCGCATCCAGGTCGAGAAGGGAAATCTCGACACCATGAAGATCAATCATGCAATTTCTCCATTGGAGGACACTTCCAAATTCAAGAAACTCCGCAAGGATATTGCTCTGATGATCACGATCCTCGCTGAAAAAGAAAAACTGAACTAAATCAAGCAGACTTATGGAAAGAAATCTTCGTAAGGAAAGACAGGGCGTCGTGGTCAGCAACAAGATGGATAAGACCGTCGTAGTTGCAGTAGAACGCAAAGAGAAGCATCCCCTTTATGGGAAGTTCGTGAAAAAGACCACAAAGTTCGTTGCTCACGACGAGAAGAACGAGTGCGGTGAAGGCGATACCGTCCTCATCATGGAGACCCGTCCTCTCAGCAAGACCAAGAACTGGAGAGTTGAAAAAATCGTTGAAAAAGCCAAGTAGTTATGATACAGCAGGAAACACGTTTACAGGTGGCCGACAACAGCGGAGCAAAGGAAGTCCTTTGCATCCGTGTGCTTGGCGGAACTCACCACCGCTATGCAACTGTGGGCGACACCATCGTCGTCGCAGTGAAGAGTGCGATTCCTGGCGGCGACGCCAAGAAGGGTACAGTCTCCAGGGCTGTAGTCGTGCGCACCAAGAAAGAAATCCGCCGCGCCGACGGTTCTTATATCCGTTTCGACGACAATGCATGTGTTCTTCTGAACAATGCCGGCGAACTCCGCGGAACCCGTATCTTCGGCCCCGTTGCCCGAGAACTCCGCGAGAACTACATGAAGATCGTTTCACTGGCACCGGAGGTCCTTTAATACATCAAGATTATGAAAAAGCTCAAGATAAAGAAAGGCGACACCGTGTATATCAATTCCGGTAACGACAAAGGAAAGACCGGCAAGGTCCTTTCCGTGCTCAAAGATGAAGACCGCGTGATCGTCGAAGGCGTGAACATGGTCAGCAAGCACACCAAACCCAATTCCAAGCAGCCCCAGGGTGGTATCATCAAGCAGGAGGCCGCTATCCACATTTCCAACGTGAATCTTCTCGATCCCACCAGCACCGCAGCCAAAGCCGTTCCCACGCGCGTAGGTTATAAGGTAGTCGATGGCAAGAAGGTCCGCGTAGCAAAAAAATCAGGACAGGAGATTAAGTAATTATGGCAAAGAAAGCAACAGCAGATCAGCAGAAGGCCCCCAAGGGTTACGTTCCTGCTCTGAAGAAAGCCTATAAGGAGGAAATCGTTGACAAACTCGTCAAGCAGTTCTCCTATACTACCCCTATGGAAGCTCCCCGCCTCGTGAAGATCACCATCAACGAAGGCGTCGGCGATGCCACCCAGGACAAGAAACTTGTCGAGGATGCCGCCGAGGAACTCTCCCTCATCACCGGCCAGAAGGCTGTCATCACCATCTCTCGTAAAGACATCTCCAACTTCAAGCTCCGTAAAGGAATGCCCATTGGTTGCAAGGTTACCCTGCGCGATGTCAAGATGTACGAATTCCTCGAGAAACTCATCCGTGTCACCCTCCCTCGTATCCGCGACTTCAACGGTATAGCCGAGAATATGGACGGCCGTGGCAACTACACCCTTGGCATCAAGGAGCAGATCATCTTCCCCGAGATCGACATCGACAAGAACCCCCGTATCCACGGAATGGAGATCACTTTCGTCACCACAGCCAAGTCCGACGAGGAGTGCAAGGCTCTTCTCGCCGCATTCGGTCTGCCTTTCAAGAAACATAACAACTATGAGATATGGCAAAAGAATCAATGAAAGCCCGCGAAGTAAAGCGCGCAAAGCTGGTTGCCAAATACGCCGAAAAGAGGAAGGCCCTCAAGGAGGCTGGTGACTGGGCAGCTCTCGACAAGCTCCCCAAGAACGCATCCCCCGTCCGTCTTCACAATCGTTGCTCTCTTACCGGTCGTCCCAAGGGATACATGCGGGCATTCGGCCTCAGCCGTATCCAGTTCCGCGAGATGGCCAGCAACGGTCTCATCCCGGGTGTAAAGAAGGCAAGTTGGTAGAATATTAAAAGAATAACGATATGACTGATCCCATCGCAGATTTCCTCACCAGGATCCGTAATGCCTATCTGGCAGGTAAGAAGGTCGTGGAGATTCCCTCTTCCAAGATGAAGGAAGCTCTCACCAAGATCCTGTGCGAGAAAGGATACATCCTCAGCTACAAGGTAGTTGAAGGAACTCCGTACAACACCATCAAGATCGCCCTCAAGTATCATCCCGAGACCAAGATGCCCGCCATCAAGAAGATCGAGCGCGTATCCACCCCCGGCCTCAGGCAGTACACCGACGTGGAGAACATGCCGCGCGTCCTGAACGGACTCGGCATCGCTATCATCTCCACCTCCAAGGGCCTTGTCACCGACAAGGAAGCCAAGGAACTCGGCGTAGGCGGCGAAATCATATGCTACGTATATTAATATTATAAAGAACAAAACAAATGTCACGAATTGGTAAATTACCTGTAAACCTTCCGGCCGGAGTGAGCGTGCAACTCCTCGACGGCAACGTTGTGAAGGTGAAAGGACCTCTTGGTGAGATGAGCCAGAAAGTTGATCCGGACATCACCGTCACCATTGAGGACAACGAGATTAAATTCACCCGCCCGACGGACCAGCCCCGTCACCGCAGCATGCACGGTCTCTACCGCGCTCTGGTGCACAACATGGTGGTCGGCGTGAGTGAAGGATTCACTATCAAGCAGGAACTCGTCGGTGTCGGCTACCGCGTAGCCGTCCAGGGTCAACTCCTGATCTTCTCTCTCGGTTATTCCCACGAGATTCACATGATGCTTCCCGCAGAGGTGAAGGCCGAGGTTCCCGAGATCAAGAAGGGTGAGACCCCCAAACTGGTGCTCAAGAGCTGCGACAAGCAGTTGGTAGGCCAGGTTGCCGCCAAGATCCGCTCATTCCGCAAGCCTGAACCTTATAAGGGCAAGGGTATCAAGTTCGTTGGTGAACAACTTCGTCGCAAGGCAGGCAAGACTGCTGCTGCTAAATAAAGGAGGACAGAATTATGGCATTAAGTAGAATAGCAAGAAGGAAAAGGATACACTACCGTATCCGCAAGCACGTGAACGGCACCGCAGAGCGCCCGCGTCTTGTAGTCTTCAGAAGCAACAAGCAGATCTATGCTCAGGTGATCGACGATGAGGCAGGCAAGACTCTTGCCGCTGCTTCGTCCAACGACAAGGTCCTTGCAGTGGAATGCAAGGGCAAGTCCGGCATCGAGGCCGCAGCAATCGTCGGAAAGGCAGTTGCAGAGCGCGCACTTGCAGCCGGCATCACCACCGTCAGTTTCGACCGCGGAGGATATCTCTTCCACGGACGTGTTAAAAGTTTGGCAGACGCTGCCCGTGAAGGCGGCCTCATATTCTAATCCACAAGACTATGGCAAATACTAATGTTAAAAGAGTCAAGACGTCTGACCTCGAATTGAAGGACAGGCTCGTCGCCATCCAGCGTGTGACCAAGGTCACCAAAGGTGGTCGCCACTTCCGCTTTGCCGCCATTGTCGTCGTAGGTGACGAAAACGGCGTTGTGGGATATGGTCTTGGAAAGGCCAACGAAGTCACTGCAGCCATTGCCAAGGGTGTGGAAGATGCAAAGAAGAACCTGGTGAAGGTTCCCGTCATCAACACCACCATCCCTCACGAGCAGGAGTCCGCTTTCGGCGGCGCCCGCGTGTTCATGAAGCCCGCTGCTCCCGGTACCGGTGTCAAGGCCGGCGGTGCAATGCGTGCCGTGTTCGAGAGCGCAGGCATCCAGAACGTTCTCGCAAAGAGTAAGGGTTCATCCAACCCTCACAACCTCGTGAAGGCAACTGTTGCCGCTCTTACCGAAATGCGCGATGCATACACCGTCGCCGGTCTGCGCGGTATTCCTATGAATAAGGTTTTTAAAGGCTAGGAGGACTGAATTATGGCAAAACTTAGAATCACCCAGACCATCAGTACCAATGGCGAAACCAAGCGCCAGAAGGAAAATCTCCGCAGCCTCGGCATCCGCCGCATCCGCCACACCGTGGAGGTTGAGGATAACCCTATTACCCGCGGAATGCTTGCCAAAGTGGCGCATCTCGTGAAATATGAAGTAATCGACTAAGGAGGAACAGACCATGAAACTTAATAATCTTACACCTGCACAGGGTTCTGTAAAGAACGCAAAGAAAAGATTGGGCCGTGGCCAGGGTTCCGGCAAAGGTGGCACCGCCACCCGTGGTACCAAGGGTGCCCAGGCACGCGCCGGTTACGAGCACAAGATTGGTTTCGAAGGCGGCCAGATGCCTATCCAGAGGCGCCTGCCCAAGTTCGGCTTCACCAATCCTACCCGTGTTGAATACACAGCGGTCAATGTTGCGACCATCCAGGCTATCGCCGAGGCTTCCAAGGCCAAGGAGATCACCGTGGACGATCTCAAGGCTGCCGGACTCGCCGGCAAGACCGATCTCATCAAGATCCTCGGCAATGGCGAACTCAGCGTAGCCGTCACCGTTAAGGCCGATGCATTCAGCAAATCCGCAATCGCCAAAATCGAAGCTGCCGGCGGAAAGGCAGTTGTCAATGAATAACAATGAAGAAGTTTATCGAGACAATCAAGAACATCTTCAAGATTGAAGAGTTGCGCAAGCGCCTCGGCTACACCCTGGCTCTGATCCTGGTGTATCGCCTGGGCTGCTTCATCGTGCTCCCCGGCATCGATGCCACTATGCTCGCCAAACTGCAGAACACTGCTTCCACCGGCCTCGTCGGCCTGTTGAACATGTTCAGCGGCGGTGCATTCGGCAATGCTTCAATCTTCGCGCTCGGTGTGATGCCCTACATCTCGGCATCCATCGTAGTTCAGCTTCTTGGTGTGTTTGTGCCCTACTTCCGCAAACTCCAGATGGAGGGTGAAAGCGGGCGCAAGAAGATGAATCAGCTTACCAGGTATCTCACCATCCTGATCATCTGCATCCAGGGACCTGCCTATGTAGCCGCCCTTCACAACCAGATTCCCGGTCAGGCGTTCATCGCCGTGAACCGTCTCGGCTGGAGCAACTTCGCATACAACCTCGTATCCACCGTCATCCTGATGGCCGGTTCGATGTTCGTGATGTGGCTCGGCGAGCGTATCACCGACCGTGGCATCGGCAACGGTATCTCCCTCATCATTATGATAGGTATCGTGGCCAGGCTGCCTTTCGCAATCGTTGCAGAGTGCGGTGAAAAGCTCACCACCACCAACGGCGGACTTCTCCTTCTCATTGTCGAATTCCTCGTATGGTTCTTCGTCATCATCGCAGCCATTGCACTCGTGCAGGCGGTCCGCCGCGTGCCCGTGCAGTATGCAAAGCGTGTGATCGGCAACCGCCAGTACGGCGGCGTGCGTCAGTACATCCCTCTGAAGATCAATGCTGCCGGCGTTATGCCTATCATCTTCGCCCAGGCCCTCATGCTCTTCCCCCTCATTTTCTCGAGGTGGGATTCAACACGCGGACTTGCTGCGACTCTCGGTAACTATACCGGATTCTGGTACAACTTCATCTTCGCGATTCTCATCATCATCTTCACATACTTCTACACTGCCGTTACCGTGAATCCCACTATGATGGCTGAGGATATGAAGAGGAATGGTGGTTTCATACCGGGTGTGAAGCCTGGCAAGAAGACCGTGGAATACCTCGACTCCATTATGAGTAAGGTAACCCTCCCCGGTTCCATCATGCTGGCCATCATATCCATTCTGCCTGCATTCGCGAGGCGCTTCGGCGTCAACGATCAGTTCGCAAGCTTCTACGGAGGCACTTCGCTGCTGATTCTCGTGGGTGTGGTCCTGGATACCCTGCAGCAGATCGAAAGTTATCTGCTGATGCGTCACTACGACGGTCTCATGAAGACCGGCCGTCTGACCGGACGTTCAGGTATGTAGTTCTTTGATATTCAGAAGTGAGATGGTAAGACCCAAGACTGAGGAAGAGATCGGGCTCCTTCGCGAGAATGCCATTCTTGTCAGCAAGACCCTGGCGGAAGTCGGTAAAGCGGTCGCCCCCGGTGTGACAACCAAAGAGTTGAACAGGGTGGCCGAGACTTTCATCCGCGACAACGGCGCGATTCCCTCTTTCCTCGGATTCGAAGGTTTCCCCGCAGCAATATGCACTTCGGTGAACGATGTGGTCGTGCACGGCTTTCCGTCCGACTATGCTCTCAAGGAGGGCGACATAGTCACCGCAGACATCGGCACGCTGTACAAGGGCTATAACGGAGATTCCGCATACACCTTCCCTGTCGGGGAGGTGAGTGCGGAGACCCGCAGGCTCCTGGACGTGACCAAGGCTTCGCTCTTCAAGGGCATCGAGGCCGCTGTGGCGGGTAACAGGGTCGGCGACATCGGACACGCGGTGCAATCTTACGTCGAGTCGTTCGGGTTCTCCATCGTCCGTGAGCTGGAAGGCCACGGCATTGGCAAGAGTATGCACGAGGCTCCGGGCGTTCCCAATTTCGGGCGCCAGGGCCACGGACCCAAGCTGATGGAAGGAATGACTATCTGTATTGAGCCTATGGTGAATGCCGGCGGGCGCAGTGTGTATCTCAACCGTAATGGTTGGGCAGTGCACACGGCCGACCGCAGCAACGCCGCTCATTACGAATTGACGATTGTTGTCCGTCGCGGCAAAGCTGAACTGCTGTCCACTTTCGATTTTATCGAGAAAGATCCCAAGATTAATTTTTAAAGTGATTTTTTAATGTCAAAACAAGTAGCAATAGAACAAGATGGAAAGGTTATCGAGACCCTTCCAAACGCGATGTTCAAGGTCGAGCTTGAGAACGGTCACGTGCTTCTCTGCAATATTTCCGGGAAGATGCGTATGAACTTTATCCATATTCTTCTGGGCGACAAGGTGCGCGTTGAGATTTCACCGTACGATTTGACCAAGGGCAGAATATCTTTCAGATACAAATAAAATTACAACGATATGAAAGTCAAAACATCCATCAAGAAGCGCAGTGAAGATTGCAAGATCGTGAAGCGCAAAGGCCGCCTCTACGTCATCTGCAAGAAGAACCCCAAGTTCAAGATGCGCCAGGGATAATCAATTGTCTAACAATTAAGTACAAGTATAATTATGGCAAGAATAGCCGGTGTTGATTTACCCAACAA